>DATMJX010000036.1:0-4715 GCA_035553715.1 Methylibium sp. | reverse complement strand
TGTTCGGTGCCCGCAGGCAGTGGGACGTGCGCGTGGCCTGAAAGGGCCCGATCAAAGGCCGGCCCAGACGCGTGGCGCCGCGGCATCGATGCCGATCAGCGCCAGCACCCGCTCGACGGTGTCGTCGACCAACTCGTCGATGGACTTCGGCTTCAGGTAGAAGGCGGGCAGCGGTGGAAAGACGATGCCCCCCATCTCGGTCACCGCGGTCATGTTGCGCAGGTGCGCCAGGTTGAAGGGTGTCTCGCGCACCATCAGCACCAGGCGGCGGCGTTCCTTCAGCGTCACGTCGGCGGCGCGTGTCAGCAGGTTGTCGGACAGGCCATGCGCGATCGCTGCGAGCGACTTCATCGAGCAGGGGGCCACCACCATCGCCGCGGTCGCGAAGCTGCCGCTGGCCAGGCAGGCGCCGATGTCGCCCGGCGCATGGGCCTGGTCGGCCAGCGCCTCGAGCCGATCTCGGCTCAGGCCCAGCTCGTGGTGGACATTGAGCACGCCGGCCGGTGTGGCGACCAGGTGGGTTTCGACGCCGAGCGCGCGTGCACGGGTCAGCAGACGGGTGCCGTAGACGGCGCCGCTCGCGCCGGTGATGCCGACGACCAGGCGCTGCGTGCTCATGACGACGCCGTGCGGGCCCGGGACGGCGAACCGCCCTGCGCGAGGGGGGCGCCTTGCTCCGGGCGGCCCGACGCGACGGGGCTCATGCGGTGTGCCTCAGCCCTGCAACAGGGTCTGCAGCTCGCCGGACTGGTGCATTTCCATCATGATGTCCGAGCCGCCGACGAACTCGCCGCCGACGTACAGCTGCGGGATCGTCGGCCAGTTGGCGTATTCCTTGATGCCGTGGCGGATCGACTCGTCATCGAGCACATTGACCGTGGTCAGCTCGGTCACGCCATTGGCCTTGAGGATCTGGATCGCCCGGCCCGAGAAGCCGCACATCGGGAATTGGGCGGTGCCCTTCATGAACAGCACGATCCTGTGGCTCTTGACGATCTGATCGATGCGTTGGAGGACGTCGGCGGCGGTGTCGGACATGGGGCGCTCGGACAGCTGGGAAAGCCGGGAAGCATAAGCCAAAGCCGGCCGGGGCCGCCGGCGCGTCCGACAAGCCCTGACAGGCTCAGAACGAGTAGGACACGCCCAGCTGCAGCATCGGGCTGAGCTGCAGGTCGCGCAGCAGCTCACCCACGCCCTGCTGGCCGAGGCGCACCGCCGAGCGCGGGCGCAGCGCAACCACGCCGAGGTCGGCGCTGAAGCCCCAGCCGCCCTCCTGCAGCGTGCGCAGACCGGTGTAGCCGATGCCGATGTAGGGGCGCGAGGCCGGCCAGTCATCGGCTTCGGCCGCGCCCTCGGTGAGGCCCGGCAGGCGCAAACCCGGTGGCGCGGCGGCCGGCCCGGCCCGCAGCAGGCTCGAGCCGTTCACCGGGAAGCCGGCCCAGCTCTGGCCCTGGGCACCGACCAGCAGCCCGCCGGTTGCGCGCAGCCCGCCGCTGTAGCGCCCGGGCTGCACATCGCCCGGCTGCGTCAGGTAGTAGTCACCGAGCAGGGCGAACGAGGGAGACGGGCGCCGCAGCGGCTCTCCCCAGGCGGGCTCGGGCAGGCCGATGCGGCCCTGCCAGCGTGGCCAGGCGGCATCGGCGCGCAGCCCGTCGCCTTCGACAGGCTCGGCATGCAGCGGCGGGGCGGCGGCAGCGCAGATCGCCGCCAGCAGCCCTGCGGCGAGCAGGCGCGGCAGCATCGTCGGGAAGATCGGCAGGCGGGCGGGCGTCACCATGGCGGGCTCCTCGCAGCAGGGGAGCGGCCGGGCCTCCGACGCCGGGGCCGTCCTCGGTCTCGGGACGGCTGAGGCGGCTCAGCGGGCCGCTCGGGAACCCATCGTACGCGCGCCGCGGCGGCGCTGCAGGGGGCGGTCGCGCGATCGCAACGCCGGCCGATCCTTCCGGCGGGAGGCGTGCACTCCGTCACGCCCCCCGCCGTGCGCCGCTGCAGCGGGGCTGCCCTGCGAGGTCGCGGCGGGTGCAGGCCTCGGCCAGGCCGGCGGCGGCGAGCAGCGCGCGCACCGCCTCGGCCTGGTCGTGACCATGCTCGAGTAGCAGCCAGGCGCCGGGCGCGAGATGGGCCGGCGCGGCGGCGACGATGCGGCGGATCGCGTCCAGCCCGTCGGCGCCGGAGGTCAGCGCGCTGATCGGCTCGTGCTGCAGCGCGGCCAGGTGCGGGTCGCCCTCGGCGATGTAGGGCGGGTTGCCGACGACGAGCCCGTAGCGCTCGCCGGCGAGCGCGCTGAACCAGTCACTCGCCAGCCAGCGCACCGGCAGGCCGAGCCGCTCGCCGTTGCCGCGCGCGATCGCCAGCGCGGCCGCACTCGCGTCGACCGCGGTGAGCCGCACGCCGGGCCGCTGGCGCGCCAGGGCCAGCGCGATGGCGCCGCTGCCGGTGCCGAGGTCGAGCACGGCGTCCTGCGAGCCGGGCGGCAGCAGCTCGAGCGCCCAATCGACCAGGGTCTCGGTGTCGGGCCGCGGCACCAGCACGGCCGGCGTGACCTGCAGCGCGAGCCCGTGGAACTCCTTCTCGCCGAGCAGGTAGGCCAGCGGCTCGCCGGCGGCCCGCCGCGCGGCGAGCGTGCGGAAGCGCCCGGCCTCGGCGACCGGGGCCTCGCCATGCGCGAGCAGCCAGGCGCGCGGGCGCCCGAGCACGGCGGCGAGCAGCAGCTGGGCGTCGAGCCGGTCGACGCCGTCGGCGCGTGCGGCGCCGAGCAGGGCCGCGACCGTGTCCGCCGGGCTGCTCACGAGTCGCCGATCTCCATCTCGGCCAGCAGCTCGGCCTCGCGCGCGGCCACCAGCGCATCGATGACCGGCTGCAGCTCGCCGTCGAGGATCGCGCCGAGCTGGTAGAGCGTCAGGTTGATGCGGTGGTCGGTCAGCCGGCCCTGCGGGAAGTTGTAGGTGCGGATGCGGTCGCTGCGGTCGCCGCTGCCGATCAGGCCCTTGCGCGTCGCCGCTTCCCGGGCTTCGCGTTCGATGCGCTCGCGGTCGCGCAGGCGCGCGGCCAGCACGGCCAGCGCCTTGGCCTTGTTGCGGTGCTGCGAGCGGTCGTCCTGGCATTCGGCCACCAGCCCGGTCGGCAGGTGAGTCACGCGCACGGCCGAGTCGGTCTTGTTGATGTGCTGGCCGCCGGCGCCGCTGGCGCGGAAGGTGTCGATGCGCAGTTCGGCCGGGTTCAGCGTGACCTCGTCGGCCTCGTCGGCCTCGGGCAGCACCGCGACCGTGCAGGCGCTGGTGTGGATGCGGCCCTGGGCCTCGGTGGCCGGCACGCGCTGCACGCGGTGGCCACCGGACTCGTAGCGCAGCGCGCCGTAGACCGGCTCGCCGGCCGGCGACGTGAGATGGACGACCACCTCCTTGTAGCCGCCGAGGTCGCTCTCGCTCTCGCTGATCAGCTCGGCCTTCCAGCCGCGGCGGTCGGCGTAGCGCGTGTACATGCGCAGCAGGTCGGCGGCGAACAGCGCGGACTCCTCGCCGCCGGTGCCGGCACGAATCTCCAGGTAGGCGGCGCGTGCGTCGTCGGGGTCGCGCGGCAGCAGCAGGCGCTGCAGCTCGGCTTCGAGGCGTTCGAGCTCGGCGCCCGCGGCGGCGATCTCCTCGGCGGCCATCTCGGCCAGCTCGGGGTCGGCGCTCATCTCGCGGGCTGCGGCGAGGTCGCGTTCGCGCTGGGCATGCTGGCGCTGGCGCTCGACGATGCCGAGCACCTCGGTGTGCTCGCGGCTCAGGCCCCGGAAGGCGTTGCCGTCCTTCATCACCGCCGGGTCGGCGAGCAGGGAGTCGAGCTCGGCCAGGCGGCGGGCGTAGCGGTCGAGTTGCAGGCGCAGGGCGGGTTTCATCGGCGAGGGCAGGCAGCGGGCGGACGGGCGCAGCGCGTCGCGCGCTGCGGGGCGGGCCGCGTCGCTAGGAGCGGTCGGGCTCGGCCGGGGCCGAGCCACGCAGGAACAGGCGCGACACCGTGGCGGCCAGATGCTCGCGCTGTTCGGGTGCGGCGCTCTGCAGTTCGGCGAGCGTGCCGTGCAGCATCTTCTGCGTCAGGCCGCGCGACAGGGCGTCGAGCACGGTCTCGACGCTCTCGCCGCGCGCCAGCAGCTTCTGGGCACGGGCGATCTCGAGGGCGCGCCAGTCGTCGGCCTGGGCGTTGAGCGCCTGGATCAGCGGCACCGAGGCGCGCTGGCCCAGCCAGTGCACGAAGCTTTGCACCCGGCTGTCGATGATCGCCTCGGCCTGCGCGACGGCGGCCTGGCGCTTCTCGCCGGCGGTCTGCACGATCGCCGACAGGTCGTCGACGGTGTAGAGGTAGATGTCGTCGAGCTGCGCGACCTCGGGCTCGATGTCGCGCGGCACGGCCAGGTCCACCATGAACATCGGGCGATGGCCGTGGCCAACCGCACGCTCGAGCGCGGCGAGAAGCTCGCGACGCACTTCGGCGCGGAGGCGATGCGCCTGGCCGACGTGCCGCAGCGCCTGCACGAGTTCGACGCGGTGGTGTCCTGCACGGCCAGCTCGGTCCCCATCATCGGACTCGGCTCGGTGGAGCGGGCGCTGAAAAGCCGCCGCCACCGGCCGATGTTCATGGTCGACCTGGCGGTGCCGCGCGACATCGAGCCCGAGGTCGCGCAACTCGACGACATCTATCTCTACACCGTGGACGACCTGTCCGCCGTGGTGCAG
>DATMJX010000035.1:0-4110 GCA_035553715.1 Methylibium sp. | reverse complement strand
TCCCTGCCATGCCGACCTCGAACAATCGCTCCCCCCTTCCCACGCCCGGCCCGCGCCAGGTCCTGCGCGCGCTCGTCGAGGCGCGCCGCGGCGCCCTCGTGCCCGGCGCCTTCAACGCCCTGTCGGCCCGCGTGATCGAGGACCTGGGCTTCGAGGCGATCTACGTCACCGGCGCCGGTGTCACCAACATGTCGCTCGGCCTGCCGGACCAGGGCTTCATGGGCCTGCACGAGATCTGCGAGCACACCGCACGCATCCGCGATGCGGTCCGGCTGCCGCTGATCGTCGACGCCGACACCGGTTTCGGCAACGCGCTGAACGTGCGCCACGCGGTGCGCCAGCTCGAGCGTGCCGGTGCCGACGCGATCCAGCTCGAGGACCAGGTCAGCCCGAAGCGCTGCGGTCACTTCGCCGGCAAGGCGGTGGTCGAGACCAGCGAGATGGTCGCCAAGATCAAGGCCGCCGTCGACGCGCGCCAGGACGCCGACCTGCTGATCATGGCGCGCACCGACGCCTGCGCCGTGCACGGCTTCGAGGCCGCGGTCGAGCGCGCCCGCGCCTACACCGAGGCCGGCGCGGACATCCTGTTCGTCGAGGCGGTCGAGAGCGCCGACGAGATCCGCCGCCTGCCGCGGCTGCTCGAGCGCCCGCAGCTGATGAACATGGTGATCGGCGGCAAGACGCCGCTGTTCGGTCAGCGCGAGCTGGCCGAGCTCGGCTACGGCATCGTGCTCTATGCCAACGCCGCGCTGCAGAGCGCCGTCGCCGGCATGCACAAGGCGCTCACGGTGCTGCGCGACAGCCGCGGCCTCACCGAGGACCCGGCGCTGGTGGTGTCCTTCAAGGAGCGCCAGCGCCTGGTCGGCAAGCCGGGCTGGGACGCGCTGGAACAGCGCTACCGCGGCTGAAGCCGGGCCCGGCGGCGCGCACCGATACTGCGCCGATGTCCGCTCCCGCCCCGCCGGCGCCCCCGATCGACGACCTGTTCGGCCTGCCGGCGCCTGCGCCGCGCCCCGGCCGCGCCGGCGCGCGGCGCGTCGAGCCCGCCGCACCGGTGGCCGAGCAGCAGCAGTTGGCACAGCGGCTCGGCCCGCTGGCGCATCTCGGCACCTCCTCCTGGTCCTTCCCCGGCTGGGACGGCATCGTCTACCGCGGGGAGCACAGCGCCCAGAAGCTGGCGCGCGAGGGGTTGCGGGCCTATGCGGCCCACCCGCTGCTGCGCTGCGTCAGCCTGGACCGCAGCTTCTACCGCGCGCTGCCGGCCTCGGCCTACGCGGCGCTCGCCGCGCAGGTGCCGGGCGACTTCCGCTTCGTCGTCAAGGCGAGCGCGAGCGTCACCGACGCGGTGCTGCGCGAGCCGGGCTCCGGCCGGGCCGCGGCGCCGAACCCGGGCTTCCTCGACCCGACGCTGGCACGCGCCGAGGTGCTCGAGCCGGTCGTCGAGGGCCTGGGCGCGCGGCTCGGCGCGCTGGTGTTCCAGCTCTCGCCGCTGCCGCGGCGCTGGCTCGACGAACCCGGCGCCCTGCTCGCCGCGCTCGAGCGCCTGTTCACGGCGCTGCCACGGCCGCCGCATGGCGTGCTGGCGCTCGAGCTGCGCGATGCGGCGCTGCTGACGCCGGCACTCGCGGCGCTGCTGAAGGCGCAGGGCGTGCGCTACTGCCTCGGCCTGCACGACCGCATGCCGCCGATCGACACGCAGCTGCCGATGCTGCGCGCCACCTGGCCCGGACCACTGGTGTGCCGCTGGAACCTGCAGCGCGGCTACGGCTACGGCGAGGCCAAGTCGACGTTCGAGCCCTTCGACAGGCTGCAGGCGCCCGACCCCACCACGCGCGCCGGGCTGGCCCGGGTGATCGCGGCGACGCTGGGCGCCGGCCATCCGGTCTTCACGACGATCAACAACAAGGCCGAGGGCAGCGCGCCGCTGTCGGTGCTGGCCCTGGCCCGCGCGATCACGGGCTAGCGCCGGCCGCGCTCGCGCCGGGCTGCGGCTCCAGACGCAGGTGCTCGCCGCGCTGGCCGTCGCCCCACAGCGGCAGGTACTCGCCGCGTGACCAGGGCACGAGCAGGCTGCGATAGTCGGCGCTGAACGGCAGGCCGCTCTGCCCGCCACCGAGCATGACGCGCGAGCGGCGCCGGTTGGCCAGGTCGTAGAGCGCGCGCAGGCTCGGGCCATGCTCGTCGAGGAAGAGCTCGCCGGTGTGCGGGTCGGGGCGCAGCGAGACGCGCGCGACGTTGACGGTGAAGGTGTCGCCGCCGGCCGGCGCGCGCAGCTCGAACCACGGCGCCAGCTCGGACACGCGGCTGAAGGGGCGGTGCTCGGCCCGCGCGACGTGCGCATCGCCCCAGTGCCACAGCGACACGTCGCTGCCGTAGCGCTCCTGCAGGTCCTCCAGCGCGCGCGTCAGTGCGCGGTCGGACTGCTCGGCGCAGGTCTCGGTCACGGGGGTCGCGCCGTCGTCGCACCAGCCCAGGTCGTTGCGGTCGAGCACGGCTTCGAGGGCGTCTCGGAAGCTGCGTCGCGCCAGCTGGCGCTCGAACAATTCCTGGCCGACGTCGTCGGCGAACACGCCCTGCGTGAGCTGGCGCACCCAGGCCCAGAAGATCAGCGGCGCGGCGCGTTCGGCAGCCATCGTGCCCTCGAAGCCCTCGAGTTCGCGGCGCGCCGCCTCGGCCAGCGGGTGTTCGCTGTGCGCCCGTCGCAGCCAGGGCAGCAGCCGCTGGGTGGCGGTGGAGAGCACATCGGTCTGGATCGCCGCGAGGCTGTCGAGCGTGTGCAGCGGCCGCTGCGCGAGCAGGCGCTCGATGCGCTGCTGGCGGTAGGGCAGCATCCATTCGCTGGTGATGAAGTGCGGGTACTGCGGGCCGTGGATGCGCTGGTTGGCGGTGGCGATCCAGCCGCGCTGCGGATCGCGCTCGCGCGGCGTCTCGCCGGCCGGCACGTAGCCGGCCCAGTCGTAGCGCGGATCCCAGCCCGGCGCCGGGACCAGTCCGCGCAGGTCGTTCTCGGGCTTGCGCCGCGGCACGCGGCCGGCCGCGACCATCGCGATGCGCTGGGCATCGGCGACGACCATGCTCTGCATCGGGGCGACGTAGGCCGCCGACACCGCGAGGAACTCGTCGACCGAGCGGGCCTGGTTGAAACCGAGCCCGGCGTCGAGCGTGCTCGCCGCGTCGAGGTCGAGCGCCGTCCAGCGCAGCGCCAGCACGTAGGGCGCGACGCCATTCGCACCCGGCAGGCCGGTCAGCCCGTCGGCCAGCCCCGGCAGGTCCGACACCACCGGCCCGTGGCGAGTGCGCCGCGCAGTGAAGCGCAGCGGCGGGCCGCCGCGCACCTGGATCACCTCCTCGAAGCTCTCGAAGCTGGCCCAGCCGCCCGGTGTCTCGTAGCGGCGCGGGTCGCCGCGGTCGACGCGCTCCAGGTAGAGGTCCTGCACATCCGGTCCGGTGTTGGTCCAGCCCCAGGCCAGGTGCTCGTTCTGGCCGAGCACCACGGTGGGCAGCCCCGGCATGGTCGCGCCGGCGACCCGCATGCCCGGCACCTCGATGCGCGCGAAGTACCACAGCGCGGGCGCGGTGAGCTTCAGGTGCGGGTCGTTGGCCAGCAGCGGGCGGCCGGTCACGCTGCGCGTGCCGGCGACGACCCAGTTGTTCGAGCCGGCGCCCTCGACCGCACCGTCGGCGATCGCGGGCAGCGCCGCGACGCTGGCCGTCGTCGCGGCGGCGTCGAGGCCGAGCTGGGCGTAGAGGCTGCGGTAGTCGGCCGTGGCCAGCGGCTTGTCGCCGGGATAGGGCGGCAGCAGCTGCTGGATGCGCTCGACCGGCATGCGCTGCGCCAGCCGCATGCGCAGCAGCTCGCTGCCCCAGTTGCCGCCCAGGTCCCAGGCCATCATCGTCATCCAGGCGATGCTGTCGACCGGGCTCCAGGTCTGCGGCTGCAGACCGAGGAGCAGGAACTCGGGCGGTCGCGCGCGCAGGTGCTGCCGCACCTGGGCGTTGATGCCGGCGCTGTAGGCCAGCAGCATCTGCCGCACCGCCGGGCTGGCCTGCTGCCACTGCTGCTCCGCGCGGCGGCGCACACCGAGGATGCGCACGAAACGGTCGGTCTCG
>DATMJX010000034.1:0-2177 GCA_035553715.1 Methylibium sp. | reverse complement strand
CATCAGCCAGGTGCTGCTGGGCCTGTCGCACGCGAAGTGCGTGCAGGTGCAGGCCGACCGCGGCAAGGCCATTGCCGAAACCGTGGCAGCGGCCGGGCCCGACGACGTCATCCTCGTGGCCGGCAAGGGCCACGAGGACTACCAGGAGATCGCGGGCGTGAAGCACCCGTTTTCGGACCGCGAGCATGCGCAAGCCGCGCTGGCCGCGAGGAGCGCCGCATGAGCGGCAGCGCGATGATGACCTTGTCGCAGGCGGCGCCGTGGATCGTGGGCGCGCGGCTGGTGGGCGACGCCAGCGTGGCCGTCGAGCGCGTGCACAGCGACACGCGCACGCTGCAGGCCGGCGACCTGTTCGTGGCCCTCAAGGGCGAGCGCTTCGACGCCAACGACTTCCTGGCCGACGCGAAGGCGAAGGGCGCGGTCGCGGCGATCGCGCATCCCGGCCGGCTGCCGGCTGGCCTGCCCGGCATCGAGGTCGAGGACAGCAAGCTGGCGCTGGGGCAGCTCGCCGCCGGCTGGCGCGCGCAATTCGGCCTGCCGCTCATCGCCGTCACCGGCAGCAACGGCAAGACCACGGTGACGCAGATGATCGCGTCCATCCTGCGCGCCTGGCAGCCGGACGACATCCTCGCCACGGAGGGCAACCTGAACAACGACATCGGGCTGCCGCTCACCTTGCTGCGCCTGCGCGCCCGGCACAAGGTGGGCGTGATCGAGCTGGGCATGAACCATGCCGGCGAGATCGGCTACCTCGCCGGCATCGCCCGGCCGACCGTCGCGCTCGTGAACAACGCGCAGCGCGAGCACCAGGAATTCATGGCGACCGTGGAAGCGGTCGCGCGCGAGAACGGGTCCGTGATAGCGGCGCTGGGTGCCCGCGGCGTGGCGGTGTTCCCGGCCGGCGAGGCATTCTCCCCGCTGTGGAAGTCGCTCGCCGGCGCGCGCCCGTGCATGACTTTCGGCGACGCGGACTGCGGCGCCGACATCGTTCTGGCCGGGACTGAATGGCAAGACGGGCACTGGCAGGTGCGGGTGGAAACACCCTGCGGGCCGGTGGCCTACCCGCTCCATATCGCCGGCCGCCACAACGTGCGCAACTCGCTGGCGGCGGTCGCCTGCGCGCTGGCCGCGGGCGTGCCGCTCGCGGCGATCGCACAAGGCCTCGCGGCGTTCGAGCCGGTCAAGGGCCGCTCGCGCGCCGTGGCCGTCACCATCGAGGGCCGCCCGATCACCCTGGTGGACGACACCTACAACGCCAACCCGGACTCGGTGCGAGCGGCGATCGACGTCCTGGCGGAGCTGCCGGGCCCGCGGCTGGCCGTGCTGGGCGACATGGGCGAGGTCGGCTCGCAGGGGCCGCAGTTCCACGCCGAGGTCGGCGAGCACGCGCGCGCGCGGGGCATCGATCGGCTGTTCGCGCTGGGCGAGCAATCCACGGCGATGCGCGGGCGCCACTTCGCCGACATCGACTCGCTCAACGCGGCCGTGCTGGAAGAACTGCGCACGGCCTCCAGCGTGCTGGTCAAGGGTTCCCGGTTCATGAAGATGGAGCGCGTCGTCGAGGCCATCCTGGCCCGCGCCGGCGGAGAAAGACAACGAGGAGCGTCCCATGCTGCTTAGCCTGGCGAGCTGGCTGCAGTCCCTGAGCCCGGAGTTCGGGTTCCTGCGCGTGTTCCAGTACATCACGTTCCGCGCCGTGATGGCGGCGATGACCGCCTTGCTGATCGGGCTGATCGCGGGTCCCGCCGTGATCCGCCACCTGGCGTCGCTCAAGATCGGCCAGCCCGTCCGCGGCTATGGCGTGCAGAGCCACCTGGCCAAGACGGGCACGCCCACCATGGGCGGCGTGCTGATCCTGATCGCGATCACCATCTCCACGCTGCTCTGGTTCGACCTGACCAACCGCTTCGTGTGGATCGTGCTGGTGGTGATGATCGGATTCGGCGCGATCGGCTGGGTCGACGACTGGCGCAAGGTGGTGCGCAAGGACCCCGAAGGGATGCGCTCGGGCGAGAAGTACTTCTGGCAGTCGGTGATCGGCGTGCTGGCCGCGCTGTACCTGGTGTTCAGCATCTCGGAGAGCTCCAACTGGCGCGTGCTGCAGCTGTTCTACACCTGGATGGTGTCGGGCTTCGACGTCGACCTGCCGCCCAAGGCCGGCCTGCTGGTGCCCTTCT
>DATMJX010000033.1:0-7144 GCA_035553715.1 Methylibium sp. | reverse complement strand
TCGCTCGCGCTGCTGGCCCACCTCGATCTCGATTCCGGCTCGTCCGCGTTCCGCGGGGCCGGCGAGGTGCCCTCGGCGCGCGTGGTCGCCGAATGGGACCTCGAGGGCGACGCCTCCTTCGGCGTGATGCCGGGCGTGGCCTACCAGAAGGACGAGGCCAGCGGCAAGCGTTACTGGAGCGGCATCCTGGCGGCCACCTACAGCCGCCCGCTCATCGGTCCGCTGCGCGGCTTCGTCGAGATCGCCGGCCAGGCGCTCCAGCGCAAGCGCTACGGCGGCAGCGTCGTCACCTTCGACACCGGCGTGACCTACGCCGTGGACAGCGACACCCTGCTCGACGCGTCGATCAACCTCGGCCTGAACCGCCACACGCCGGACCGCGCGATCGGCATCGGCTTCTCGCGGCGCTTCCGCTGAGACCGCACCGAGCCGATCCCGCACACCCCCGAAGCCCCGATGAACCAGGCCTCACCAGGAGACAAGGCATGAATCCTTCATCCGCAGACGGCTGCGAACGAAGCCCTTTCCAGCGGTCCCGGCAGCCCCTGCTGCACCGCCTGCGGCACCTGGCCGCAGGGTTCGCCGCCGTCGTCGCGCTCGTCACGCCCCTCGCGGCGAGCGCCGCCGACCCCGCCAAGCCGACGGTGGTCGCGACGATCAGCATCCTGGCCGATTTCGTCAGCGCGGTGGCCGGCGATACGCTGACCGTCGAGTCGGTCGTTCCCGTGGGAGGCGATCCGCACACCTATGAGCCGGTGCCCTCGGACGCGCGCCGGCTGGCGCGCGCCGCGATGGTCTTTCGCAACGGGCTCGGGCTCGAACGCTGGCTCGACAAGCTGATCGGCGACGCCCGTCCCGACCGGCCGGTGGTGAGCCTGACCGAGGGCTTCGCCGGCCTGCGCGTGACCGAGGGGGCCTATGCCGGCGACCCCGATCCGCACGCCTGGATGGACCCGCAGATCGCGCGCCGTTATGTCGACGCGGTCGAGCAAGCGCTGCGTGCCCAGTACCCGCAGCATGCCTCGACCTATGCCGCCAATGCGGCGCGCTACCGCGAGCAGCTGGCGGCGCTCGACCGGGAGATCCGCGCTCTGATGACCCGCGTGCCGCCGGCGCAGCGCCAGCTCGTCACGACGCACGATGCCTTCCGCTACTTCGCGCAGCGCTACGGCCTCACGCTGGTGGCCAGCATCTGGGGCATCTCCACCGAAACCGAGCCCTCGGCGCGCGAGGTGGCGCAGATCGTCGGCGCGATCCGCAAGGCCGGCGTGCCGGCGGTCTTCATCGAGACGACGATCAATCCGAAGCTCATGCAGCGCATCGCGGCCGAAGCCAAGGTGCGCGTCGGCGAGCCGCTCTACGGCGACTCGGTCGGCGCGCCCGGCAGCGGGGCCGACAGCTATCTCGGCATGATGCGCGCCAACGCCCGGGCCATCGCCCGCGGCCTGGCGGGCCCGGGGGTCGCGCCATGACCGCGCTGGACGTGTTCGGCCTCAGCGCCGGCTACGGTGCGGCGCGCGTGCTCGATGGCGTGAGCTTCACCGCCCGCGGCGGGCAGCGGGTGGCGATCGTCGGTCCGAACGGCGTCGGCAAGTCGACCCTGGTCAAGGTCATGCTCGGCCTGCTGCCGGCGGCGCGCGGGCGCGTGACGCTCGACGGACGGCCGATCACCGCACAGCCGCATCGCGTGGCCTATGTGCCGCAGCGCGCCGAGATCGACTGGGACTACCCGACCACCACCGCCGAGCTGGTGGCGATGGGCAGCTCGCCGCGCCATGGCATGGGCTGGCTGCGCCGGCCCGAGCAGGTGGCGGCAGGCGCGCTGGCCCGCGTCGGCCTGCAAGCCCAGGCAGGCTGCCCGATCGGCGAGTTGTCGGGCGGCCAGCGCCAACGTGCGCTGCTGGCGCGCGCGCTGCTGCGCGGGGCCGATCTGCTCGTGCTCGACGAGCCCTTGGCGGCCGTCGATCGGACCAGCGAGATGGTGATCTGGGCCGAGCTGACGCGCCAGTGCGCCGCCGGTGCACTGGTGGTCGTCGTGCACCACGACCTGGCGGCCGCGCGCGCGCAGTTCGACGCCTGCCTGCTGCTGGCCCCCGGCTCGGCGCTGTTCGGCCCACCGGCCGAGGTGCTGAAGCCCTCGGCGCTCGAGCGCGCCTACGGCCGCAGCGTGGCCGCCCCCGGAGAAGAGCATGCAAACCCTGACCCATCTGTTCGTCGCACCGCTTGAGTTCGGCTTCATGCGCGACGGCTTGCTCGTCGTGCTGATGATCGGCGTGACCGCCTCGGTGCTGTCCTGTCTGCTCGTCGTGCGCCGCCAGGCGCTGATGGGCGATGCCATCTCGCACTGCGTGCTGCTGGGCGTGGCGCTGGGCTGGCTGGTCGCCAGGGAGCAAGGCGTGCTGTGGGGCGCGCTCGCGGCCGGTGTGCTGTCGGGCTCGGCCATCACCTTCATCGAACGCTCCGGCATCAAGCTCGACGCCGCGATGGGCATCGTGCTGACGGCGGCCTTCGCGCTGGGCCTGGCCATCATCAGCATCGTCAAGCCGACCGGCATCGACCTCTTCCATGTGCTGCTCGGCAACGTCCTCGGCGTCAGCGCCAGCGACCTGCAGCACACGGCGATCGGCTGCGCGCTGGTGCTCGCAACCATCGCGGTGCTGTTCCGGGGCCTGCAGTTCTGGAGCTTCGACCCGGTGGCCGCACAGGTCGCCGGGCTGCCGACGACCTTGCTGCACTATGTCTTCACCGTGCTGCTGTCGGCGACCGTCGTCGTCTCGATCCAGGCGGTGGGCATCCTGCTCGTCATCGCGATGCTGGTGACGCCGGGCGCCACGGCGTGGCTGCTGGCCCGGCGTCTGGCGCCGATGATGGGGGTCGCAGCGGCGATCGGCGCCTTCAGTGGCGTCGGCGGGCTTTACGGTTCCTACCATCTCGACGTGGCCTCGGGCCCGGCCATCGTGCTGGTGGCCAGTGCCCTGTTCGTGCTCACGCTCCTGTTCGCCCCGCGACGCGGCATGCTGTGGCAGCACTGGGCGCAGCGCCGCACGCGCAACAGCGCGATCGACGACGACCTGCTGAAGGACGCCCTGCTCGCCGAGCGCGAGGAAGGCTTGACGCCGAGCGCAGCGCTGCTCGGCGAGCGGCTGGGGGTGGCCGCGGCCACGACACGCCGTTCGCTCGCGCGGCTGGCGCGCGCCGGACTGCTGCAGCGGCACGGCGATCGCATCGCACTCTCGCCCGAGGGCGAGCGCCGCGCGACCGATCTGGTGCGCACGCAACGGCTGCTCGAGACCTACCTGCATGATGTCGAAGCGGTGCCGATCGAAAGCATCCGGGCCGAGGCCGACGGACGCGAACACGCCCTGAGCGCCGACGCCGTCGAGGCCATGGCGCAACTGCTCGGCGACCCGCGCACCGACCCGCATGGACACCCGATCCCGCAGCGCCATGCGCGCCTGCACAGCCTGCACCGCATCGCCGGCCAGTCGCTCGCCGCCACCGAACCCGGTCGGGGCGGACGCGTCAGCATGATCAGCGACGACCGCGGCGACTTGATCGGCGAAATGGCGCGTCTGGGCATCCTGCCCGACGCCCATGTCACGGTGCTCGCGCGCGAGGCCGGCGGCCTGCGCGTGCGCATCGACCAGGCCGAGCCGACCGGCCTGTCGGACGAGGTCGCTCGGCGCGTGTTCGTGATGCCGCAGCCATGCATCGTCGGAGCACAGACGTGCTGAAGCTTCATCCACGGCGCGACGCGCCCGGCAACGACGCGAGCACCGGCATCGGTGTCCTGCGTCGACCGTCGCGCCGCACCCACGGCACCACGGCAGGCGCCGCTCGCACTCGCCGCTGCTGAGAAGGACGGGCGTGTCCGACCACATCGCGGCCGGCAGCGCTCCGCCGCCCGGGTGGCAGCGCGCCATCGCCGCCCCCTCGCTCGGGGAAGTCCATGCCTCGATCCCGGTGGCCATCTCGGGCGGCGCGTGGCGCAAGCTGCTCGCCTTCAGCGGGCCGGGCCTCATGGTCGCCGTCGGCTATATGGATCCCGGCAACTGGGCCACCGATCTCGCCGGTGGCGCCCAGTTCGGCTACACGCTGCTGTCGGTCATCCTGATCTCCAACCTGATGGCGATCCTGCTGCAGCACCTGGCCGTGAAGCTGGGCGTCGTCTGCGGGCGCGATCTGGCCCAGGCCTGCCGTGATCACTTCGGTCGCAGGACATCGTTCATGCTGTGGGTGCTGTGCGAGATCGCCATCACCGCCTGCGACCTGGCCGAGGTCATCGGCTCGTCGATCGCACTCAATCTGCTGTTCGGCCTGCCGCTGGTCTGGGGCGTGCTGCTGACCGCGGCCGACGTGTTGCTGATCCTGTACCTGCAAAACCGGGGCTGGCGCTACCTCGAAGCCCTGATCGCGGGGCTGATCGCGATCATCGGGGCCTGCTTCGCCTATGAGATGGTCGCCTCGAGCCCGCACCTGCCCGACGTGTTGCGCGGGCTGGTCCCGGTCTCGGACATCGTGACGAACCCGGCGATGCTCTACATCGCCATCGGCATCCTCGGCGCGACGGTGATGCCGCACAACCTCTATCTGCACTCGTCGATCGTGCAGACGCGGGCCTATCCGCGCGACGACGCCGGCAAGGCGATGGCGATCAAGTACGCGACCGCCGACTCGACCATCGCCTTGCTGCTGGCCTTCCTCATCAATGCCGCGATCCTGATCCTCTCGGCCGCCGCATTCCACCACTCCGGCCACCAGGACGTGGCCGGCATCGAGGACGCCTACCAGCTGCTCTCGCCCACGCTCGGCGCGCCACTCGCCGGCACGCTGTTCGCCATCGCGCTGCTCGCCTCCGGACAGAACTCCACCCTCACCGCCACGCTCGCCGGGCAGATCGTGATGGAGGGATTCCTCAACATCCGCCTCGCGCCCTGGCTGCGCCGCAGCCTCACGCGGCTGATGGCGATCGTGCCGGCAGTCATCGTCGCCGCGGTGGCGGGCGCCCCCGGGGTCAACCAGCTGCTGATCCTGAGCCAGGTCATCCTCTCGCTGCAGCTGTCGTTCGCCGTCGTGCCGCTGGTCTGGTTCACCTGCAGCAAGGTCAAGATGGGGCGCTTCGTGAACCAGCCCTGGCTCGTCGTGCTCGCGTGGAGCGTCGCCGGCATCATCGCGGCCTTGAACGTCTACCTGCTGCTCCAGACGGCCGTCGGGTGGCTCCGGTAGCCACCCCGAGGGACGCTACTTGCGTCCGAACAGCAGGGTCACGCGGGCCAGGGCATCGAGCGTTTCGTCGCTGACATGGTGCTCCATGCCCTCGGCGTCGGCCTCGGACGTCGCCTCGCTGACGCCGATCGCGCGCAGGAACTCGCGCACGATCTGGTGGCGATGCCGGGATGCATCGGCAACCGCCCGGCCGCGCTCGGTCAGGAACATCGAACGGTAGGGGCGGCTCTCGATCAATCCCTCGAGCTGGAGGCGTTGGACGACCTTCGACGCGGTCGCCGCCGACACGCCCAGGTGCGCGGCCAGGTCGGTCAGGCGGGCTTCACCGGTGGCGGCGATGAGATCGCCGATCAACTCGACGTAGTCCTCGGCGGCCTCGTTCTGATGCGCCTCGCGCATGCGCCTGAAGGCGGCCGCGCGCCGTTTCGGTTCCGTCTCCTCTGACATCTCGTGCTTCCCAATGCATTCGAGGCTCCGCAGCCACCCTGGATGCGGCCAGCGCGGCGGAGCAACGCACGGCAGTCTACGCCAGCGTCATCGGGCTCGCGGCCTGCTGCCGCCGGGGCTGGTCCGGCGGCGCGGGGCGCCATGACGGCGCCCGGCGGTCGCCGCGCTGCGGCTCCCCACGGCATCGCGGCCCCATGGCCACCGGCTCAGCCGGCGGCCGCCTCGGCCTGCATCGCCGCCCAGAGCTCGGCGACATGGCGATGTTCGGTGCCCTCGGTGCCGACCGAGACGCGCGCCATCCAGCGCCCGTCGAGCACCGCCGGCGTCACGTAGGCCAGGCCCGAACCGTTCAGGCGCTCCACCCAGGCCAGCGTGTGCGCGTCGAGCGCCTCGCCCTCGAGCCCCGCCGGCTCGTGGCGCAGGCAGACGGTCTGCAGCGGCACCGGCGCGAGCACCCGCCAGCCGGGCGTCGCACGCGCCTGCGCGGCGAGCCACTGCGCATTCGAGAGGTCGCGCCGCAGCCGCGCCTGCAGGCCACTCACCCCCTGCTCGCGGATCAGGAACCACAGCTTCAGGGCGCGGAAGCGCCGGCCCAGGGGCAGGCCCCAGTCGCGGTAATTGGTCACCTCGCCGTCGGCCGCGGTCTGCAGGTAGCTCGGCCGCGTCGACATCACACGCACCAGGTGCTCGACGTCGCGCACGTAGTAGACCGAGCAGTCGAACGAGGCTCCCAGCCACTTGTGCGGGTTCAGCACCAGCGAGTCGGCCCGCTCGATGCCCTCCCACATCCAGCGGCACTCGGGCAGGATCATTGCCGAGCCCGCCATCGCCGCGTCGACGTGCAGCCACAAGCCGTGCTCGGCCGCCACGGCGGCAAGCGCACCGATCGGGTCGAGCGCGGTGCTCGCGGTCGTGCCGGTGGTCGCGACGACGGCACAGGGCTGGTACCCGGCGGCCCGGTCGGCACGCACGGCCGCGTCGAGCGCATCGGCGCGCATCGCGTAGGCGGCATCGTGCGGGACCAGGCGCACATGCTCGCGGCCGAAGCCGGCCAGCAGCGCTGCCTTCCCGACCGAGCTGTGCGACTGCGCCGAGGTGTAAATGCGCAGCGGCGCGTGCGGCTCCTGCAGGCCGCCCCGCGCGAGCGCATAGCCGCTGCTACGCTCGCGCGCCGACAGCAGCGCAACCAGGGTGCTGCTGGAAGCGGTGTCCTGGATCACGCCGCGCCAGCCCGCGCTCAGGCCCACCATCTGGCGCAGCCAGTCGGTCACGAGCTCCTCCAGCTCGGTCAGCGCCGGGCTGGCCTGCCAGGCCAGCCCGAGCACGCCCAGGCCGGTGCTGACCAGATCGCCGAGCACGCTGGCGTACAGGCCGTTGGCCGGGAAATAGCCGAAGAAGCGCGGGTGCTGCCACAGCGTCAGGCCGGGGACGATCAGCGTGTCGAGGTCGGCGATCACCGACTCGAAGGGCT
>DATMJX010000032.1:0-15190 GCA_035553715.1 Methylibium sp. | reverse complement strand
GAGCCGCCGCTCGCGCGGCCGGCGGTGGGCGAGGCGAGTGCCTGGAGCGATGCCGAGCGTGCCCGTCACGGCGCGCTGTTCATCGCGCTGCAGGCCGCGCTGCTGGTTCCGCCCGCGCCTTCGCCGGCCGACGCGGCGCTGGCGTCCCTCGGCGAGCGGCCCGGACGCGAGCATGTCGCGGTCGCGCGTCGCGCCGAGGCGGTCGAACAGCGCCCGCGCCGCCACGCCCCAGGCGCCGGGCTCGAGGCCCGGCCAGCCCTCGACCAGGCGCTCGGCCGTGCGCAGCCGCCGCAGCGCGACGCGCAGCTGGTGCACCGTCTCGGGCGCCGGGCTGCCGCCGGCAACCTCGCTCCAGTTCGGCAGCGCCTGCGCGAGCAGCGTGTCGAGCAGCGCGCGCCAGGCCTCGGGCGGGGTCATGCCCTTGCGCCAGCGCGGCGGCACGGCCTTGACGGCCGGCACCGGATCGCCCGGGCCGAGGCCGCGCGAGAGCCGGTCGCCGCGCTCGGCCTTGCCGCGGCTGTCCGGCCACAGGCCGTGGCGCGCCGCCCAGCGTGCCGCGACGTCGGTGACCGCGCGCGGGTCACCGCCCTTCCACTCGATCTCCAGCTCGCACAGCGGCCAGCGGCGCAGCACGCCGTCGGGGCCCTGGGCGGCGATCTCGCCGCGGTCGTAGGCCAGCTCGACCAGGCCGCGGCGCGTGCGCGACAAGCGCAGGCGCCGCTGCACATCGGTGCGGTACAGCGGCAGCAGCGCCGGCGCGACGCCGTCGGCGCCCGGCGCCAGCGCGGCGGCCAGCAGCGCGCCGGGGGCCGTGCCGGCATGGCGCGCCACGTCGAGGGCCGGCTCGGCGCCGCCCGGCGCGGCGAGCACGACATCGTGCTCGCCGCGCTCGAGGCCGTGGGCCGAGCCGCTCTTGAGCGTCTGCACCCAGCGCCGGCCCTCGCGGCGCAGCCGCAGCGCCAGCCCGGCGGCGGCCAGGCGCCGGTCGGCGGTATCGAAGTAGATCGCCTGCAGCCGCAGGCGGCGGGTCGCGCCGCGGGCCAGGTCGCGCTCGACCGCGGCGCACGCGGCCGGTGGCACCTGCAGTTTCAACTCGATCTCGCGCATCGAAACTATGATCGCACGCGCCCCCTCGCCGCCGGTGACGGCCCCGAACGATGAGCTTCCTCGACGACCTCAAGCAACAGGCCCAGGCCCGCCAGGCCCAGCTGCGCGGCGACCATGCGGTGATCGAGCGCAATGCCGCGCTGGTCGAGGCCGCCTGTGCCACCGCCTGGCGCTACCTCGACGACCTCGGCCGCCAGCTCGACGTGCTGGGGCCGACCTCGCCGGCGCGCTACGCGCTCGACCCGCGCGCGATCGTCGAGGGCCTGCGCTACAGCGACTTCGTCGCCGACCTGCGCCGCAAGCGCGTCGAGCGCGGCCCGCTGGCCGCCCCCGAGTGGGTCGACCACCTCGTGCTGACCGCGCGCCTGAACTCGGGCCAGAGCTTCGACATCGCGAAGGACTTCCCGCCGGAGATGGAAAAGCTCGAGGCGCGGCTCGCCCAGGCCGGCATCCGCTGCCTCGGCGAGCCGCTGCGCGACGCCGTCAGCGGCCGCTTCCTCGAGAGCCACTACCGCTTCACTGCCGACCTCGTGGCCGGCGTGCGGGTGCTGCCGCTGCACGAGCAGGGCCGGCTGCAGTTCGTGGTGCAGAACCTCGACGGCCTGGCGACCGTCAAGGCGACCTTCGCGGCCCACCAGATCACGGTGGAGCGGCTCGACGAGCTGGCCAAGTGGTGGGTCGGCCAGCCGCACCGCTTCCTCGACGGCGCACTGGAGGTGCAGCGCATCGAGCCCTGGTGAGGACGGCCGGTAAAATCGCGGCCTCCCCTGCCTGCCGTCGCCGCCATGCCGCTGTTCTGGAAACCCTACCGCTCCGACGTCACCGAGTTCATCGAGACGCTGAAGCAGCGCGATCCGAAGCTCGAGGAGCGCCAGCGCCAGGGCCGCGCGCTGCTGTGGGACCGCCCGCAGGACCGCGTGGCGCTGGCCGAGCAGGGCGAGGCGCGCGTGCCGCAGCAGCCCTACGTCTACCAGACCAAGGCCTGAGCCGGCGCGACGGGTCCCCGCCGTGACGCCCACCGACGCCGCGCTCGCGGCCGATGCCCTGCCGCCGCCGCTCGACGACGCGGTGATCGAGGTGGTCGACCGCATCGCGCTGGCGCGCCTGTACGGCGAGCCGCTGTTCGCGCTGCCAACCGACCTGTACATCCCGCCGGACGCGCTGGAGGTCTTCCTCGAGACCTTCGAGGGCCCGCTGGACCTGCTGCTCTACCTGATCCGCAAGCAGAACTTCAACATCCTCGACATCCCGATGGCGGATGTCACGCGCCAGTACCTCGCCTACGTCGAGCAGATCCGCAGCCGCAACCTCGAGCTCGCCGCCGAGTACCTGCTGATGGCGGCGATGCTCATCGAGATCAAGTCGCGCATGCTGCTGCCGCCCAAGCGCAGCGAGGAAGGCAAGGAAGCCGAGGACCCGCGCGCCGAGCTGGTGCGCCGGCTGCTCGAGTACGAGCAGATCAAGCTCGCCGCGGCCAAGCTCGACCGCCTGCCGCAGCTCGGCCGCGACTTCCTGCGCGCCCAGGTGCACATCGAGCAGTCGCTGCAGCCGCGCTGGCCCGAGGTCGGCGTCGGCGAGCTGCACGAGGCCTGGCAGGACATCCTCAAGCGCGCCAAGCTCAACCAGCACCACCTGATCCGCCGCGAGGAGCTGTCGGTGCGCGAGCACATGAGCCTGGTGCTGCGGCGGCTGCAGGGGCGGCGCTTCATCGAGTGGGACGACCTGGTCGAGACCGACGCCTCGGCGCAGAAGCTGGTCGTGACCTTCATCGCGATGCTCGAGCTGGCGCGCGAACACCTGATCGAGCTGACCCAGGCCGAGGCCTTCGCGCCCATCTACGTGCGCCTGGCCTATCAACCCAGCTGAGGGCGCTCCCTAGCGCCCGCGGCGGCAGGCGTGCTTAGAATCCGCCGCCCCAGCGTCGAAAGACACCATGAGCAGCCACAGCTCCCCCGCCGACGCCCCCGCCGGCGACCGCAAGCCGGTCACGCTGCACACGCTGCGCGAGATGCATGCGCGCGGCGAGAAGATCGCGATGCTGACCTGCTACGACGCCAGCTTCGCGGCGCTGGTCGATGCCGCCGGCGTCGACTGCATCCTGATCGGCGACTCGCTCGGCATGGTGCTCAAGGGCCAGCCGAGCACGCTGTCGGTGACGATGGAGCAGATCGGCTACCACACCCGCAGCACGGTGCGCGGCAACAAGACGGCCTTCGTGGTCGCCGACATGCCCTTCGGCAGCTACCAGGAGAACCCGGTGCAGGCGCTGCGCAACGCCGGCACGCTGATGGCCGCCGGCGCGCAGATGGTCAAGCTCGAGGGTGGCGGCTGGACGCCCGAGACGGTGCACTTCCTCGTCGAGCGCGGCGTGCCGGTGTGCGCCCACCTGGGCCTGACGCCGCAGAGCGTGCACGCGCTCGGGGGCTACCGCATCCAGGGCAAGGACGAGGCCGGCGCCGCCACGCTGCGCCGCCACGCGAAGGAGCTGGCCGACGCCGGCGCCGCGATGATGGTGCTGGAGCTGATGCCCTCGGCGGTCGCCCGGCAGGTGCAGGCCGACAACCCCGGCGTGATGACGATCGGCATCGGCGCCGGCTCGCACACCGCCGGCCAGGTGCTGGTGCTGCACGACATGCTCGGCATCACGCGCGGCCGGCAGCCGCGCTTCGTGCGCAACTTCATGGACGGCGCGGCGTCGATCGAGGACGCGGTGCGCCGCTACGTCGCGGCCGTCAAGGACGGCAGCTTCCCTGACGAGCGCCTCCACGCCTACTGATGTGGACCACCCCCGTTGCGGCTGCGCCGCTCCCCAAGGGCCACGAAGGGGTCCCTCGCCGGGCCCAGGGGGCGCCGCTGGCAGCCCGGCAGAGCCGGGCTGCGGCGGCCACTTGAAGGATACGCATGCGCGTTGTTCACACGATCGCTGACCTCCGGCACGCGCTCGCGGGCGCCAAGCCGCCGGCCTTCGTGCCGACCATGGGCAATCTGCACGAGGGTCACCTCGCGCTCGTCAAGCAGGCGCGCGATCTCGGCGGCCCGGTGGTGGTCAGCGTCTTCGTCAACCGGCTGCAGTTCCAGCCGCACGAGGACTTCGACCGCTACCCGCGCACGCTGGAGCGCGACTGCGAGCAGCTGCGCGCGATCGGCTGCAACCTGGTGTTCGCGCCCGACGAGGCCGAGCTCTACCCGCAACCGCAGACCTACAAGGTCCAGCCACCGCCGGCGCTGGCCGACATCCTCGAGGGCGAGTTCCGGCCCGGTTTCTTCACCGGCGTGTGCACGGTGGTGATGAAGCTGTTCCAGTGCGTGCAGCCGCGGCTGGCGATCTTCGGCAAGAAGGACTACCAGCAGTTCCTGGTGCTCAAGGGCATGGTCGAGCAGTTCTCGCTGCCGGTCGAGGTCGTGCCGGGAGAGACCCAGCGCGCGCCCGACGGGCTGGCGCTGAGCTCGCGCAACGGCTACCTCAGCGAGGCCGAGCGCGCCGAGGCGCCGCAGCTCGCCGCCGCGCTACGGGCCCTGAAGACCGCCCTGCGGCGCGGCGTGAAGGACCTGGGGGCGCAGGAGCGCAAGGCGATGGACGCCCTGCGCGCGCGCGGCTGGGCCCCCGACTACGTGACCGTGCGCCGCCGCGCCGACCTGCAGCCCCCGCTCAAGGGTGCTGCCGACGAGCCGCTGGTCGTGCTGGCCGCCGCCAGGCTCGGCAGCACGCGGCTCATCGACAACCTCGAGCTGTGACGCCCGGGGAGGGCCCGGGCGCGCCCTCGACGGCCGCCGCGGAGCTCAGCGGCTTGCCGGGCTGGGATCGGCCCAGGGGATCGCATCGCCCGTGGTGACCCCCTGGAAGACCGGCTTGCCGAACAGATAGCCCTGCATCAGCCGGATGCCGGCGTCGTAGAGGAAGTCCCGCTCGCCGGCCGTCTCGATCCCCTCCGCGATCACCTGGATGCCCATGTCGTCGCACAGCCGCACCAGCGCCCGGACGATCGTCTGTCGCGGCGTGCTGGTGTCGACGTCGCGGATCAGCCCCATGTCGATCTTGATCAGGTCCGGCTTGAAATCGGCGAGCAGCGTCAGTCCTGCATAGCCGGCGCCGAAATCGTCGATCGCCGTCAGGAAGCCGCAGCGCTTGTATTCACGCAGGATCTGCGCAAGCCAGGGGCCGTCCTCGACGCGTTCGCCCTCGGTGACCTCGAAGATGACCCGCTCGACCGGGAAGTCGTGCACCCGGGCCGCCTCGAGGGTCGTGCGTATGCACAGCTCCGGCTTGTAGACCGCGTTGGGCAGGAAGTTGATCGACAGCCGCTCGCCGATCCCGAGCTGCGCGGCGGTCTTGATGGCCTTGACGCGGCAGGCCTGGTCGAAACGGTAGCGGTTCGTCTCCGTCACCTGGGACAGGACCGACTGGGCGTTCTCGCCCGACGGGCCGCGCACCAGCGCTTCGTGGGCGTAGATCGAGCGGCTTTGCACGTCGACGATCGGCTGGTAGGCGTAGTCGAAGCGGAACCCGACGCGCTCGGCGGTGCCACAGTCGGTGCAGTCGGCCGGCAGCTCGGTGAGCTGTCCGAAGCTCGATGCCACGGGTTGGATCTTGACTTTCATGGGCGTTGAAATCCGTCGGTTGGGGCGATCCGCGACAGCACCACGGTCGGCGCCTGGCACACGGAGCGCTTCAGGGCTGCAGAGCGTCGGACCGTCGGTTCGCGCTCAGCGTGTCGATGAAGGAGCGCGTCAGCGCCACCACGGCCTGTTTGCCCTGGTTCACGTGGCGCAGGGGCAGCAGCGTGCGATAGAGCTCTTCCGCGTGCCGATAGCCTTCGATGTGCGCCATCGACCATTCGGCGAAGAGCCTGCCACTCACCAGCTCGATGCTGAGCAGCACCGGGTCCCTGTGACGCGGGTCCTGGACCACCCGGCCATACAGCGCGATCACCGCCTGCTCCGGCCCTTCGATCACCTGCAGGAAGTGGCTGCGGCTGCTGCACAACACCCCGGTGATGCGGGACAAGGGGTTGTGGATGCTGGAGGTCTGCAGGATCGCCTGGGTTGTGCCGCTGTCGTTGCCCGGCGCCGCCGTGCTCAGGTACACGAGACGCAACAGCTGCTCGGGCATGGCGTGCGGACGGTTAGCGTGTTCCATGAAAGTTCATCGTCTCTTGTCGCCGGGGACACGGGAAATCGTCGCGTTGAATCGGGAGCCGTGCCGCATCGCGCTCGATGACGCACGAGACGCTGCCCGCCACTGAGGCACGCGCCGATTCTGGTGGTGGGCTGCGGAGCCGCTCACCAGAAAATCGGCCTCATTCCGCCGCAGATCCGACCATCGCCGCAGCGGGTGCGGCAGGCGTCGCGCACCCGCGGGCCTTCCGCTGCGACGTCGCCGCGCGGCCGATTGACGCCGGGCATGCCATGGATGGGTTCGCAGGCCCCATGCTGGCCCGAGCCGCGCCGGCGCGCGGTGGCCGGAACCCCAGGCCTGGGCCTGGGCTAGCATCGTCGCCAGCACCCCCCGATCCGCCGCTCCAGAGGCCCGATGAAGACCTGCCTGATCGCCGTGCTGCTCGGCGCGTTGCTGCTCTCACCCCCCGTCCGCGCCGCCGACGCGCCGATCGCGCCCCAGGAGCCCAAGGACGTCAGCGTGCACGGCGACCCGCGCACCGACGACTACGCCTGGCTGCGCGAGCGCGAGGACCCGCGCGTGCTCGACCACCTGAAGGCCGAGAACGCCCACACCGCGGCCTGGCTCGCGCCGCGCGCGGCTTTCCGCGACCGGCTCTACGAGGAGATGCTGGCGCGTGTCCGCCAGGACGACGACAGCCCACCCTACCGCGACGGCCGCTGGTGGTACGCGACGCGGCTGCTGCAGGGCCAGCAGTACCCGCTGCTGCTGCGCCGCGCGGCGCTCGGCCCCGAGCGGCGCTGGGACCCGGACGGTCGCGACGAGGTGATGCTCGACCTCAACGAGCTCGCGCGCGGCCAGGCCCATCTGCGGCTCGAGGCCCACGCCGTCAGCCCTGACGGCCGGCGCCTGGCCTTCATGACCGATGCGACCGGCGGGCGCGACTACGTGCTGCAGGTCCGGGATCTCGCCGCCGGCCGCATGCTGCCGCTGCGCCTCACCGGGCTCGACAGCTTCGCCTGGGGCGCCGACGGCCGGTCGCTGTACTACGTCAAGGTCGACGCGGCGCGCCGCCCCTACCAGCTGTGGCGCCACCGCCTCGGCAGCGGCCGACCCGACCAGCTGCTGCACGAGGAGCACGACGAGCTGTTCGCGCTCGGCGTGACGCTCACGCGCGACCGGCGCTGGCTGCTGCTGCGCGCCGAGAGCCGGGACTCCAGCGAGGTCCGTGTGCTCGACGCGCGCCGTGCCGACGCGCGACCGCGCGTGCTGCTGCCCCGCCGCCCGGACGTCGACTACCAGGCCGAGCACCGCGCGGGGCGCTTTTACCTGCGCATCAACGACCGCGGCCGCAACTACCGGCTGCTGCGCGTCGACGCGCGGCGGCCGGACCTCGGCCGCGCCGAGGAGCTGATCGCCGCGCGCCCCGACGTGATGCTCGAGGACGTGGACCTGTTCCGCGACCACCTGGTCGTGACCGAGCGCGTGGCCGGCACGGTGCAGCTGCGCGTGCGCGACCTGCGGCGCGGCGGCGAGCACCGCATCACCTTCGACGAGGCCGCCTACAGCGCCGCCGAGCAGGACAACGCCGAGTTCGACACCACGACGCTGCGCTTCGCCTACACCTCGCTGACGGTGCCGCCGTCGATCTACGCCGAGGACCTGCGCAGCCGGGTGCGCACGCTGCTCAAGCGCACCCCGGTGCTCGGTGGCTACGAGCCCGCGCGCTACGCGACCGCGCGGCTCACGGCGCGCGCCGCCGACGGCCGCGCGGTGCCGATCTCGCTGGTCTGGCGCAAGGACCGGCGCCGCGGCGGGCCGCAGCCGCTGCTGCTCTACGGCTACGGCGCCTACGGCATCCCGAGCGATGCGTATTTCTCGTCGACGCGCCTGTCGCTGCTCGACCGCGGCGCGGTGTTCGCGATCGCCCATGTGCGCGGCGGCGGCGACCTCGGCCGGACCTGGTACGAGGACGGCAAGATGGCGCGCAAGATGAACAGCTTCACCGACTTCATCGCCTGCGCCGAGCAGCTGGTCGCGAGCGGCTGGACGCGCCCCGATCAGCTGATCACCTGGGGCGGCAGCGCCGGCGGCCTGCTGGTGACGGCCGCGGCCAACCTGCGCCCGGCGCTGTTCAAGGCCGTGGTCGCCGAGGTGCCCTTCGTCGACGTCATCAACACCATGCTCGACGAGAGCCTGCCGCTGACCGTCGGCGAGTTCCTCGAATGGGGCAACCCGAAGATTCCCGAGCAGTACGCCTGGATGCGCGCCTACAGCCCCTACGACAACCTCAAGCCCGGCGCCTACCCGGCGATGCTGATCGAGACCGGCCTCAACGACAGCCAGGTCGCCTACTGGGAGCCGGCCAAGTACGTCGCCCGGCTGCGCGCACTGAAGACCGACGCGAACCCGCTGCTGCTGCAGGTCAACCTCGACGCCGGCCACGGCGGCGCCTCGGGGCGCTTCGACGCGCTGCGCGAGCTGTCGCTGAGCTACACCTTCATGCTCGACCAATGGGGCCTGCTGGACGACTGAGGAGCCTGCGCAGCTTGTTACGCGGTCGGCCCGGCCGCGCGCTAGGGTGGCCTCCGGGCGCGGCGATGCGCTCCGTGAGCGGCGGCCAGGCCGCCGACGGCGTCGACCGCCCGTCCCGTTGAAGGAAGCGACCATGGCCCACAGCCCCATCGATGCCCCGCACGAGCCGGCCCTCGAGATCCTCAGCCAGCGCGAACTGGCGTGGCCGCGCGCGCAGGTCTGGGACGCCTACGCGCAGCCCGAGCGGCTGGCCCGCTGGTGGGGCCCGGCGGGCTTCAGCAACCGCTTCGCGAGCTTCGACTTCCGCGTCGGCGGCGACTGGCACTTCACGATGCACGGCCCGGACGGCAAGGACTACGCCAACCATGTGCGCTTCCTCGTGCTCGAGCCCCCGGCGCGCCTGGTGCTCGAGCATGTCAACGCGCCGCACTTCGTCGCCCATGTCGAGCTCGCCCCGACGGCCGGCGGTGCGCACACGCGGCTGCAATTTCGCATGCGCTTCGAGACCGCCGCGCTGCGCGACGCGGTGGCCGTCTACGCGCTGCCCGCCAACGAGCAGAACTTCGACCGCCTGCAGGCCGAACTGGCCCGCTCCCCCTGAAAGGACGTGCGATGAACAAGCAGATCTTCGTCAACCTGCCGGTCAAGGACCTGGACCGGAGCAAGGCCTTCTTCGCCGCGCTCGGCTACGGCTTCAATCCGCAGTTCACCGACGCCAACGCCGCCTGCATGGTGGTCAGCGACAGCATCTGCGTGATGCTGCTGGTCGAGCCCTTCTTCCAGGGCTTCACCAGCAAGCCGGTCGCCGACGCCCACCGAACGACCGAGGTGTTGATCTGCCTGTCCTGCGACAGCCGGGCGGAACTCGAGGACCTGGTCGCGAAGGCGCGCGCCGCCGGTGCAGCGGTGCCGCGCGCGCTGGTCGACCACGGCTTCATGGTCCAGCACGGCTTCGAGGACCTCGACGGTCATGTCTGGGAGCTGGTGCACATGGCCGACACCTCGCCGTCCCCCGCTGGCGGCTGAGCGGCACGAGCGCCCGGCGGCCACTGGAAGTCCAGCCCCGGGGGGCGCAGCCATGCGCTGCGCGCACCGTCCTTCAGGCCGCGAGTGCGTGGGTGCGGTTGCGGGCCGCGGAGGGGCCCGCGCACTTGGCCCGCATCACCAGGTCGGCGGCGCGGTGCATCAGGTCGGCCGCCGGCGCCGTGCCGCAGGCCACGCCCACGGTGACCGTGAGCACCGCGGCGGTCGCCGAGCCGGCGTGCGGCAGCGCGAGCGCCTCGACCGCGGCGCGCAGCCGTTCGGCGGCGGTCGCGGCGGTGGCCGGATCGACCGCGGGGAGCAAGGCGACGAATTCCTCGCCGCCCTTGCGGAACAGCAGATCGGTGTCGCGCAGGCTGCGCTGCAGCGCCTGGGCGACTTGGCGCAGCGCATGGTCGCCGCGGCTGTCGCCGTGCCGGTGGTTGTACTCGCCGAAGTGGTCGATGTCGATGAAGGCGACCGCCAGCGCGTCCGCGCCCTCGCCGGCGCCCGCCCGCTCGAGCGTCTCGTCGAGTGCCAGCCGGTTGCGCAGCCCGGTCAGCGCGTCGGTACGGGCCTCGTCGAACAGCAGCCGGTTGTGCGCCTGCAGATCGACGAGGGCCGACATCAGCTCGCGCCGGGCCTCGATCACCTTGCGCACCTGGTCGTCGAAGACGACGATCTGGTCGCGCCCACGCGCCTTCGCCGCATACATCGCGGCGTCGCAGTGCTTCAGCAGACCGTCGGCCAGCCGGCCGCGGGCCGAGACGACCCCGATCGACAGCGTCACGCGCAGCAGCGCCTCGCCCACGGGGATCGGGGCCGACACCGCCGCGCAGGCCTGCGCCAGCAGCGGCTTCGCGGCGTCGACGTCGAGGCCGGGCAGGAAGAGCATGAACTGGTCGCCGCCGAGCCGCGCCACGGTGGCCGGGGCCGGCAGGGCCGCGACCAGGCGCCGCGCGACCTCCTGCAGCACGGCGTCGCCGGCCTCGTGACCGTGGCTGTCGTTGAGCCCCTTGAAGTGGTCCAGGTCGGCCATCGCCACGACCCCTTGCTGCCGCTCCCGCAGCGCGACCTCCAGCCGCTCGACGAACACCAGCCGGTTCGGCAGGCCGGTCAGCGCATCGACCGCCGCCAGCCGCGCCAGCGCCGCGCTGCGCTCATGGGCCTCGGACATGTCGACGAAGCTGAGCATCACGCCCCGCACGCCGGGGTGCGACAGCAGGCTGACGAAGCGCACCCGCACACGGCTCGGCCCGGCGCTGCCCCCGGCGAAGCGGTACTCGAACTCCTGGGCCGCGGGAGGCGGGCTGCCGTCGGCGGCGCTGCGCAGCAGCCGCTCGAGGTGGCCGAGCACCTGGTCCGAGACCAGCGCCTCGCAGGGCTCGCCGCTGGGGTCGCGGCCGAGCATCGCGACGCAGGTCGGGCTGGCGTAGCGCACCACGCGGTCGTCCCCGACCACCAGCAGGTTCAGGCCCCCGTCCTCGACGAGGCCGCGGAAGAAGGCGTCGGCCGCATCGGCCCGCGCCCGGAGCGCACGCCGACCGAGGGATCGCCAGAATGTCTTCATCGCCACGGGATTGTGCCGCGCGCCCTACTCGCCCCAGCCCTCGCGGCGGCGCTCCTCGCGCGCCGCGCGGTCCTGCGCGAACAGCTCTTCGAGCTGCTGGCGGCCGGCCCGCGCCATCGACACCAGCGTCGCCTCGTCGCGGTGGTGCGGCCACTGCCGCTCGAGCTGCTCGACGTTGTGGCGCCTGAAGCGCATCGCGAGCTGCCGCGCGCGGTGCGGCTGCCAGCCCAGCGTCTCGAGCACGCTGCGCGCGCTCATCAGCGAGGCATCGAGCGTCTCGCGCTCGATGTGCCGGACGCCGCGGTCGCGCAGCGCGTACCAGTGCCGGACGTTGCGCGCACGCGCGACCACGGTCAGGTTCGGGAAGTGCTCGCGTGCGAGGTCGGCGACCTTCAGGCTCTGCGCGACGTCGTCGATCGCCAGCACCAGCACCCGCGCCGATGCGGCACCGGCGGTGCGCAGCAGGTCCAGGCGCGTCGCATCGCCATAGAAGAGCTGGAAGCCGAAGCGGCGCAACACCTCGATCTGCTCGGCGTCATGCTCGAGCACGGTCGCCTTCAGGCCGTTGGCATAGAGCAGCCGCGCGACGATCTGCCCGTAGCGGCCGAAGCCGGCGATGATGACCGGCGCCTCCTGCGGCTCGTCGAGTTCGGCCATCGCCGGCCGCCCGCCAGCGGCCGCGTGACGCGGCGCGAGCCAGCGGTCGAAGGCCACCAGCAGCAGCGGCGTGACCAGCATCGACAGCGCCACCGCGCCGATCAGCACCGACGCCACCTCGCCACTGAACACCCGCGCATGCGACGCGGCCTGGAACACCACGAAGGCGAACTCGCCGCCCTGGGCCAGCAGCAGCGTGAACACTGGCCGCTCCGGCCGGGGCAGCGTCATCGCTCGCGCCAGCGCCCACAACACGACGGCCTTGATCGCGAGGAAGCCCGCCAGCAGGCCCAGCACGGTCCACGGGTGCTGGCGCAGCGCGTCGAAGTCGACCGACATGCCGACCGCGATGAAGAACAGACCGAGCAGCAGGCCCTTGAAGGGCTCGACGTCGGTCTCGAGCTCGCGCCGGTACTCGCTGTCGGCCAGCAGCACGCCGGCGAGGAAGGCGCCGAGCGCCATCGACAGCCCGGCGAGCTGCATCAGCGCCGCGATGCCGACCACCAGGCCGAGCGAGGCCGCGGTGAAGATCTCCGGCGTGTGGCTGCGCGCGATCCAGCGGAACAGCGGCCGCAGCGCGAGCCGCCCGCCCAGCACGATGGCGGCGATCACGGCGAGCGCACGGGCCGCCTCCCCCCAGGCGTTGCCGCCGTCGTCGGTGGCGACACCGAGCAGCGGGATCAGCGCCAGGATCGGGATCGCCGCGACGTCCTGGAACAGCAGGATCGAGAAGCCGGCCTGGCCCGAGCTGGTCGGCAGCAGGTTGCGCTCGCCCAGCACCTGCAGCGCGATCGCGGTCGAGCTCAAGGCCAGGCCGAGCGCCGCGACGATCGCCCAGCGCCACGGCGCACCGAGCGCCCAGCCCGCCAGCGCCAACACCGCCGCGCAACCGACGACCTGCGCCATGCCCCAGCCGAAGATCGGTCGGCGCAGCGCCCACAGCCGGCGCGGCTCGAGCTCCAGGCCGACCAGGAAGAGCATCAGCACCACGCCGAACTCGGCGAAATGCAGGATGGTCTCCGGGTCGCTGACGAGGCCGAGCCCGAACGGGCCGATCACCAGCCCGGCGGCCAGGTAGCCGATGATCGAGCCGAGCCCGAGCGCCTTCGACAGCGGCACCGCGATCACGGCGGCGCCGAGGAAGACCAAGCTGCTGCTGAGCCAGGGCGTGACGCCGCTCATGGCCGTCCCCCGCCCGCCGGCAGCGCGGCGCCTGACCCGGGTCGGCCCGACGCGGCGGCTGCCCGCTCCGCCCCCCTTGGGTCGGCCGGCCGGTCTCCCGGCGGCATGTCGCAGGCCGGGCAAGGTCCGAGCCCGGCCAGCTCGGGCCAGTCAGGGTAGCGCGCGAGGCGCTCGCGGTAGGTCGCGACGTGGCGCTGCAGGGCGTCGGTGCCGATCGCATGCGCGCCGTGCAGCAGCAGCGGCGGCAGGAAGCGCAGCCCGCACAGCGCCGCGGTCTGCTCGTAGGGCGGCAAGAAGGCGTCGAAGCCGTGACGGTTGTAGCCCTCGGGCCGGTAGGTGGCCTCGGCGCCGCCGGTCGAGGCCACCAGCCAGACGTCCTTGCCGCGCAGTGCCGCACCGCCGCGCCCGTAGGCCCAGCCCAGCGTCAGCACCTCGTCGAGCCAGAGCTTCATCAGCGGCGGCATCGCATACCAGTGGACCGGGTGCTGCCAGACGATCAGCCGGGCCCGCTCGCAGGCGGCCTGCTCGGCGGGCACGTCGATCACGTAGTCCGGATAGAGCGCGTACAAGTCGCGCACCTCGATGTCGGTGCCCGGCGTGGCGGCCAGCGCCCGGGCAGCGTCGAGCAGCGCGCGGTTCACGCGCGACAGCCGCAGGTCGGGGTGGGCCAGCAACACCAGCACGGGGGCCATGCAAGCTCTCCTTGGCTTGCCGGGCGCCGGGGCCCAGCCGCTAACATGCACCCGATTCTCCCAGCGACAGCGTCCCCTCACAGGAGCGAACGATGCCGGTGATCGCGGTGGCCAATCCGAAGGGTGGCGTGGGCAAGTCCACGCTGTCGACCAACCTGGCCGGCTGGCTGGCGCACCAGGGCCACGCGGTGATGCTCGGCGACGCCGACCGCCAGCAGTCGGCACGCACCTGGCTGGGGCTGCGTCCGGCGAGCCTGCCACCGATCGCCGGCTGGGAACTGCAATCCGACCACCTGGCCCGGCCGCCCAGGGGCACGACGCATGTCGTGCTCGACACCCCGGCCGGCCTGCACGGCAAGAAGCTCGACGCGGTCATGAAGATCGCCGACAAGGTGCTGGTGCCGCTGCAGCCCAGCCTCTTCGACATCTACGCGACGCGTGCCTTCGTCACCGAGCTGCTGGCGCGCCGCAAGCACGACCGGGTGCAGGTCGCGGTGGTCGGCAACCGGGTGCGCGACGGCAGCATCTCGGCCGCGCAGCTCGACACCTTCCTCGGCACGCTGGGCGTGCCGCTGCTCGGCCACCTGCGCGACACGCAGAACTACATCCACCTGGCCGCGCGCGGCCTGACGCTGTGGGACGTGGCACCGAGCCGCGTCGAGAAGGACCTCGCGCAATGGGCGCCGCTGCAGCGCTGGGCCGTGGCCTGAGACTGCACCTCCCGCACGTCCCGTCCCCCACCGGACTCACCCAATTGGGGGTCGCGCGCCGGGCCTGCTCCGCTACCATGCGGCGGCCGCTCACCCCCGCGCCATGAAAGTCCTGCTGATCGATGACCACCCGCTGATCCTGTCGGCACTCAAGGCGGTGATCCAGGGCTTCGGTGACGACCTCGAGGTCGTCGGCGTCGGCAGCGCAGCCGCGGCACGCGCAACGCTCCAGACCGACGCCGAGTTCGATCTGGTGCTGCTCGACCTGATGCTCGGCGACGCCAACGGCTTCGACCTGCTCGGCGAGCTGCGCAACACCTACCCGGCACTGCCGGTCGTCGTGGTGTCGGCCAGTGACCGCAGCAGCGACGTGATCCGCTCGATCGACATGGGGGCGATGGGCTTCGTGCCCAAGCGCGCCAGCAACGAGACGCTGTTCGAGGCGCTGCGGCTGGTGATGTCCGGCGGCATCTACGTGCCGCCGATGACGCTGGGCATCGACAGCGGCGCGCCGCCGGGCCCGGCGCCGGCCGAGGTCGACACGACGCCCAGCTATCTGCGCATGGTCGGCCAGGAGGCCGCCCAGGAGGGCTTCCAGACC
>DATMJX010000031.1:0-11225 GCA_035553715.1 Methylibium sp. | reverse complement strand
CACCGGGGGGACCAGCGTCAGCGGCGCCGGGCGAGCTGGAGCGCTTGGCGCCGCGTCAGGGCTGCTTGCGGCCACCGGCAACGGCGCCGGTCGCGGCGCCAGACCGGGCCGGGCAGCGAGTTGCAGCTCGAGGAGCACGGGCTTGCCACCGACCTCGCTGAGCACCGACTCGATGCGCGACGCGTATTGCGCGCGGATCCAGTCGAGCATGAAACGGTTGGGCACGCGCAGCGTCGCCACCGTCGTGTCGCCGCGCTCGGTGAACTCGGCGGCCGACAGGGGGCGGATCCAGGTGTTGAACTGCTGCTCGGGCAGGACGGCGGCGAGGCGTTCACAGCCGCGCGACCACATGTCGTCACTCATCTCGTTGTGGATAAATCCATTTCCGGCGACCGGGATCAACCGGCGCGCAGGGTCTCCTCAGGGGGTTATCCACAGTCTGCCACGACTTGCACCGGCGCGGTCGCACGGCGTGGGCGTTCGTGCGGCCGCGGAACGGGGCGCAGGCTTTGTTATCATCGCAGGCTTTCCGTCGGGCGGACGCTCCTTGCGGGGCGGGCAAACCGGGTGCTGGCAGTCACGCAGCAGCGGTGGGCACGCAGTCCCCAGCGCCCGAAGCCGCCCATCCCGTGGCAGAGGCGTCTGCGCCGCGGGCATCCCGAGGAACCACCATGAAACGCACCTACCAGCCCTCCAAGACCCGCCGTGCCCGCACCCATGGCTTTCTGACGCGCATGAAGACGCGCGGCGGCCGCGCCGTGCTGAACGCGCGCCGCGCCAAGGGCCGCAAGCGCCTGTCGGTCTGACCCGTCAGTCGGGCGGCACGGCGGCGAGCGCCGTATGGCCGGAGGCCGCATCCCGCCGCCCAGCGACTTCCGTCGCGCGCTGGCGTCGCGGCCCTGTGCCCGCACCGAACATTTCGTGCTGCACCACCTGAGCGCGCCGGCCGACCCCATGGCGGCCGAGTTGTCAACAGGTGCCGGCTCACCTGCCGGTGACCGTGTGGATGGGGCCTGGCACTTCGGCCAGGTGCTGCCCAAGCGCCATGCGCGCCGTGCGGTCACCCGCAACCTGATCCGCCGCCAGGGCCGCGCCGGCTTCGAGCGCCACCGGTCCCGGCTGGCCGCCGGCGAGTGGCTGCTGCGGCTGCGCACCCCTTTCGATCCGTCGATCTACCCGAGTGCGGCCTCGACCGCGCTGCGTCGGGCCGTGCGCGCCGAGATCGACGCGCTGTTCCAGGCGGTGCGCCGATGAGTCGCCGCCCGTCGCTCGCCGCGCGAGCCCTGCGCACCCTGGTCCAGGGCTACCGGCTGCTGCTCAGCCCCTGGCTGGGCAGCGCCTGCCGGTTCACGCCGAGCTGCTCCGTCTACGCGCTGGAGGCGCTCGAGCGCCACGGCGCGCTGGGCGGCGGCTGGCTGACGACACGCCGCCTGCTGCGCTGCCACCCGGGCTGCGCCGGCGGCCATGACCCGGTGCCGCCGCAGCCACCGGCCTGGTTCACCCGCTACACCGCGCCGATGTCGCGCGCACCTTCCGAGAACTCGCCATGACCGAAATGCGCCGTACCCTGCTGTGGGTGGTGTTCACGATGTCGCTCGTCCTGCTGTGGGATGGCTGGAACAAGCACAACGGCCAGCCCTCGATGTTCGGCGCCAAGCCGGCGACGAAGGCCGCCTCGCCGGCGCCGCTGCCGGCCTCGAGCGCTCTGCCGGCCACGTCGGGCGCGTTGCCCGCTGCGCCGGTGGCGCCGTCGCCCGCGCCTGCGGTCGCGGCCCCTGCGACCACGGCCACGGCCACGGTTGAGACCGACGTGCTGCGTGTCACGCTCGACGCCCGGGGCGGCGACGTGGTGCGTGCGGAGCTGCTGCGGCACACCGACCAGAACGACGCGACGCGCAAGGCGGTGGTGTTCGACCGCTCGCCGCAGCGCGTCTACCTGGCGCAGACCGGGCTGATCGGCGCAGCCGAGCTGCCCAACCACCTGACGCCGATGCAGCTCGTGGCCGGGCCGACGACGCTCGCCGAAGGGGAGAGCGCGGTCCAGGCGGTGTTCGAATCGCCCGAGCAGGGCGGCGTGAAGCTGCGCAAGACGCTGGTGTTCGAGCGCGGCAGCTACGCGGTCAAGGTGCGCCACGAGGTCGTCAACACCGGCAGCACGCCGCTAGCGCCGCAGCTGTACGAACAGCTGGTGCGCGACGGCAACCCGCCGCCCGGCGAATCGAGCTTCTACTTCACCTTCACCGGACCGGTGGTCTACACCGACGCGCACAAGTTCAAGAAGATCGACTTCAAGGACATCGAGAAGGGCAAGGCCGAGCACGACAAGAGCGCCGACAACGGCTGGGTCGCGATGGTCCAGCACTACTTCTTCTCGGCCTGGCTGCACAACGACGCGGCGGCGCGCGAGTTCTACACGCGCAAGGTCGACACCAACCTCTACGCGGTCGGCCAGATCTTCCCGCTCGGCGAGATCGCGCCCGGCGCGAGCAAGACCTTCGACAGCGTGCTCTACGTCGGCCCGCAGGAGGAGAACAAGATCGCCGCGCTGGCGCCGGGGCTGGAGCTGGTGAAGGACTATGGCTGGTTCACCATCCTCGCCAAGCCGCTGTTCTGGCTGCTCGACCAGCTGCACAAGCTGCTGGGCAACTGGGGCTGGGCGATCGTCGCGCTGGTGGTGCTGCTGAAGGCAGCCTTCTTCTCGCTCAACGCCAGCGCCTACCGCTCGATGGCGAAGATGAAGGCGATCAATCCGCGCGTGATGGAGCTGCGCGAGCGCCTGAAGGACAACCCGCGCCAGATGCAGCAGGAGATGATGCGCATCTACAAGGAGGAGAAGGTCAACCCGCTGGGCGGCTGCCTGCCGATCCTGGTGCAGATGCCGGTGTTCATCGCGCTGTACTGGGTGCTGCTGTCGAGCGTGGAGATGCGCAACGCACCCTGGATCGGCTGGATCACCGACCTGTCGGTCAAGGATCCGTTCTACATCCTGCCGCTGGTGATGACCGCCAGCACGCTGCTGCAGACCTGGCTGAACCCGACGCCGCCGGACCCGGTGCAGGCCAAGATGATGTGGATCATGCCGCTGGTGTTCAGCGTGATGTTCTTCGTCTTCCCGGCCGGCCTGGTGCTTTACTGGATCACGAACAACGTGCTGTCGATCGCGCAGCAGTGGGTGATCAACCGCAAGCTCGGCGTGGCCTGAGCGGCCGCGGCTGACTCGACAATCGCGGCCATGCTGCCGCGTCACGCCGACCCCATCGTCGCGATCGCCACGCCCGCCGGGCGGGGCGCGGTCGGCATCGTGCGGGTGTCCGGCCGCGCGCTCGGCGCGCTGGTGCAGGCGCTGTGCGGGCGCGCGCTGACGCCACGCGTCGCGCACTACGGGCCCTTCCTCGATGCGCGCGGCGAGGCGCTGGACCACGGCCTCGCGATCCACTTCCCGGCCCCGCACAGCTACACCGGCGAGGACGTGCTCGAGCTGCAGGCCCACGGCGGGCCGGTGCTGCTGCAGCTGCTGCTGGCGCGCTGCCTCGAGGCGGCGCCGTCGGGCCTGCCGGGGCTGCGGCTGGCGCGGCCGGGCGAGTTCACCGAGCGCGCCTTCCTGAACGGCAAGCTCGACCTGGCCCAGGCCGAGGCGGTGGCCGACCTGATCGACGCCAGCACCGAGGCGGCGGCGCGTTCGGCCGGGCGCTCGCTGGGCGGCGCGTTCTCGCGCGAGGTCGGCACGCTGCGCGAGCAGCTGGTCGGGTTGCGCGTGCTGGTCGAGGCGACGCTGGACTTCCCCGAGGAGGAGATCGACTTCCTCGAGCGCGCCGATGCGCGCGGGCGCATTGCGCGCATCGGCGAGGCGCTCGAGGCGGTGCTGGCGCGGGCGCGCCAGGGGGCGCTGCTGCGCGAGGGCCTGCGCGTGGTGCTGGCGGGCCAGCCCAATGTCGGCAAGAGCTCGCTGCTGAACGCGCTGGCCGGCGCCGAACTCGCGATCGTCACGCCGGTGGCCGGCACGACGCGCGACAAGGTGGCCGAGACGATCCAGATCGAGGGCGTGCCGCTGCACGTGATCGATACGGCCGGTCTGCGCGACGAGGCCGAGGCCGCCGACGAGGCCGAGCGCATCGGCATGCAGCGCAGCTGGGGCGCGATCGCCGAGGCCGATGCGGTGGTCTTCCTGCACGACCTGACGCGCCGCGGCGAGCCCGGCTACGAGGCCGCCGAGCGCGACATTGCCGCGCGCCTGCCGCCGGGCGTGGCGCGCGTGGAGGTCTACAACAAGGCCGATGCGGCCGAACCGGCGCTGCGCCAGGGGCTGCCCGAGGGGGCGCTTGCGCTGTCGGCGCGCACCGGGGACGGCCTCGAGGCCCTGCGCCGGCGCCTGCTCGAGCATGCCGGCTGGCAGGCCGGCGGCGAGGGCCTGTTCATTGCCCGCAGCCGCCACCTCGAGGCGCTGCGCGCGACCCGCCGCCACGTCGAGCAGGCCGAGGCCCTGGTGGCCCAGGGCGACGCGGCGCTCGAACTGCTCGCCGAGGAGCTGCGTGCGGCGCACGAGGCGCTCGGCGAGATCGTCGGGGCGAGCAGCGCGGACGCGCTGTTGGGCGAAATCTTCGGCCGCTTCTGTATCGGCAAGTAACGCCTGGGCGCAGGTGTCGCTACGGCGCCGCGATCCCCTTGTGCGGGGGCTGTCGCGTCAGCCCCAGATACCCATAATCGACTTGTCCATCCCCAAGAACGCGACCCCTGCGCGGCCATGACCATCGACGACCTGCTCCACGCGATCCAGTCGCTGAATGCGGAAGACGCCTTCCGCCCGCGGCTCGACCCGGGCCAGTGGCGCACCTTTCTCGGCTACCTGACGCGCCACGAGGTGCGCGCCGGCGACATGCTGCTGCGCCAGGGCGAGATCGACCGCACGGTCTATTTCATTGGCCAGGGCATGCTGCAGGTCTATGTGGCGGGGGCCGCGCCGGGCACGAGCAAGATCGCGATCCTGCGCGCCGGTGCGATGGTCGGCGAGCCCGGGCTGTTCGCCGACGGCGCCCGCACCGCCACCGTCGAGGCGATGACGCCGTCGATCGTCTGGGCCCTGCGGCTGCCGCGCTTCGAGGAGCTGTGTGCGCGCATGCCGGTAATCGCGATCGAGGTGCTGCGCTCGGCTGGCGCGGTGATGGCGCTGCGCATGCGCGCCAACCTCACGCGCCAGATCCCGATGACATAGGCGCGGTACGCGCAACCGAAACCGGGGCCGCGATCGCGGCCCTCGGTCTTTCTGCCGGGCCCTCGGCCTTCAGGGTCAGTGGCCCGCGAAGCTCACCAGCGTGAACAGCGGCAGCCCGGCCTCGCGCAGCCGCCGCGAGCCGCCGAGCTCGGGCAGGTCGACGATGGCCGCGCCCTCGATCACCGTCGCACCGAGGCGCTCGAGCAGGCGCTTGCCGGCCATCATCGTGCCGCCGGTGGCGATCAGGTCGTCGATCAGCAGCACGCGCTCGCCGGGGCGCACCGCGTCGGTGTGGATCTCGACCGTGGCCGAGCCGTATTCGAGCTCGTAGCTCTCCTCGACGGTGGTGAAGGGCAGCTTGCCCTGCTTGCGGATCGGCACGAAGCCGACGCCGAGCTCATAGGCCAGCACCGAGCCGATGATGAAGCCGCGCGCGTCCAGCCCGGCCACCGCGTCGGGGCGGCGGTCGAAGTAGCGGTGCACGAACTGGTCGATCAGCACGCGGAACACCTTCGGGTTCGCGAGCAGCGGCGTGATGTCGCGGAACTGGATGCCCGGCGTGGGCCAGTCCGGCACGGTGCGGATGGTGTCGCGGATCAGCGTGCGGTCGTCCATGGGGGCCTCGGGGCAGGCGGCGCTGCGCGGCGATGATAGGCCGCCACCGGCGCGGCCTCAGCTGCGCAGCAGGCGCTCTTCGGCCAGCGCCAGCGATTCGGGCCGCCCCGACAGCACCAGGGTGTCGCCGCCGTTGAGCGCCAGGCCCGGCGTCGGCGCGACGGCCGCGCCGCTGGCGCGGCGCACCGAGACGACGCGCACGCCGAGCGCCTCGAGCGCCAGCTGGTCGAGCGTGTGGCCCCGCCCGGCGCTGCCCTCGGCCAGCGTGACGCTGCGCAGCCGTGCCTGCTTCAACTCCTCGATGGTGTCGTCGTCGGCGCCGTGGAAATAGCCGCGCAGCAGGCCGTAGCGCGCGTCGCGCTGGTCCTGCACGACGCGGATCACGCGGCGCATCGGCACGCCGACCAGCGCGAGCACGTGCGAGGCCATCATCAGCGAGCCCTCGATCGCCTCGGGGACGACCTCGGTCGCCCCGGCGGCCTGCAGCGCCTCGAGGTTGCTGTCGTCGAGCGTGCGCACGATCACTGGCACCGCCGGCGCGTGCTCGCGCACCAGGCGCAGGATCTTCAGCGCCGAGGCGGTGTCGTGGTAGCTGACGACGACTGCGGTGGCGCGCGCCAGGCCGGCGGCCATCAGGCTCTGCAGCCGCGCCGCGTCGCCGAACACCACGCTCTGGCCGGCCGCGGCCGCCTGCCGCACGCGGTCGGGATCCAGGTCCATCGCCATGTAGGGGATGTGCTCGGCCTCGAGCAGTCGCGCGAGGTTCTGGCCGCTGCGGCCGTAGCCGCAGATGATCACGTGCGCCTCGGCGTGGATCGCGCGCTTGGCGATGCTGGTCAGCGCGACCGACTGCAGCAGCCAGTCGCTGGCCGCCAACCGCATCACGATGCGGTTGCTGTACTGGACCAGCAGCGGGGTCGCGAGCATCGACAGCACCATCGCGGCGAGCACCGCGCTGTGCAGCGCCGGCGGCAGCAGGGTCTTCTGCTGCGCCAGCGTCAGCAGCACGAAGCCGAATTCGCCGGCCTGCGCGAGGTAGAGGCCGCAGCGCAGCGCGACGCCGGCCGGCGCGCCGAACAGCCGAGCGAGCCCGGTCACCAGGCCGAACTTGAACAGTACCGGCACCGTCGAGAGCAGCACGACGACGTGCCACTGCTCCCACACCGGGCGCCAGTCGAGCTTCATGCCGATGGTGATGAAGAACAGCCCGAGCAGCACATCGTGGAAGGGCCGGATGTCGGTCTCGACCTGGTGCTTGTATTCGGTCTCGGCGATCAGCATGCCGGCGATGAAGGCGCCGAGCGCGAGCGACAGCCCGGCGTGTTCGGTCAGCCAGGCGAGCCCGAGCGTGACGAACAGCAGGTTGAGCACGAACAGCTCCTCGCTGCGCTGGCGCGCCACCAGCGTCAGCCACCAGCGCATCAGGCGCTGGCCGCCGAGCAGCAGCAGCGCGAGCAGCACGGCCGCCTTGACGCCGGCAATCGCGAGCGCGCGGGCCAGCTCGCCGGCCGGCTCGCCGAGCGCCGGGATCAGCACCAGCAGCGGCACCACCGCGAGGTCCTGGAACAGCAGCACGCCCATCACCCGCTTGCCGTGCGGTGTCTCGAGCTCGAGACGCTCGGCCATCATCTTCACGACGATCGCAGTGCTGCTCATCGCCAGCGCCGCGCCGAGCGCGACCGCGCTCTGCCAGCCCAGCCCCCAGGCGATGCCCTGGGCCGCCAGCAGCGTGGCGAGCAGCGCGTTGCCGGCCACCGCGGCGACGATCGTCAGCGTGACCTGCGACAGGCCGAGTCCGAACACCAGCGTGCGCATGCTGCGCAGCTTCGGCAGGTTGAACTCCAGCCCGATCACGAACATCAGGAACACCACGCCGAACTCGGCCAGGTAGCCGATGCCGGCCGAGTCCTGGGCCAGGCCGAGCATGTTCGGGCCGATCAGCACGCCGACGGCGAGGTAGCCGAGCATCGGCGGCAGCCGCAGCATGCGGCAGGCGACCACGCCGAGCACGGCAGCGACGAGGTAGAGCAGGGCGAGGTCCAGCGAAGAAGCCATCAGGTCCGCAGCGGGGGCAAGGGGGCGCCGCCTAGAATGCGCCGACTCTACCGAAGCCCTGCGTGAGCGGGGCCGCCTTCGCCGTGAGCGCCGACCCGACCGCCATCCCCGACCGCAGCGTGAGCCTGGGTGCCCGAGCGCTCGGCATCGAAGCGCAGGCGCTGCTGGCCTTGCAGCAGCGCATCGCCGGGCCGATGGCCGCGGCTTTCGCGCAGGCGGTGAAAACCATGCTCGCCTGCCGCGGCCGCGTGGTCGTGATGGGCATGGGCAAGAGCGGCCATGTCGGCCGCAAGATCGCCGCGACGCTGGCCTCGACCGGCACGCCGGCGATGTTCGTGCACCCGGCCGAGGCCAGCCATGGCGATCTCGGCATGGTCACGCCGGCCGACGTGGTGATCGCGCTGTCGAACTCGGGCGAGAGCGACGAGCTCAACGCGATACTGCCGGTGCTCAAGCGCCTGGGCGTGCCGCTGATCGCGATCACCGGCCGCGCGGACTCGACGCTGGCGAGCCACGCCGAGCTGGTGCTCGACAGCGCGGTGGCCGAGGAGGCCTGCCCGCTGAACCTCGCGCCGACCGCGAGCACGACCGCGCAGATGGCGCTCGGCGACGCGCTGTCGGTCGCGCTGCTCGACGCGCGCGGCTTCGCCGCCGAGGACTTCGCGCGCTCGCACCCGGGCGGCTCGCTCGGCCGCAAGCTGCTCACGCACGTGCGCGACGTCATGCGCCAGGGCGAGCGGGTGCCGGCGGTGCGGCCCGACACCGGCTTCGTCGACACGATGAAGGAGATGAGCGCCAAGGGCATCGGCTGCGCGGCCATCGTCGACGACGCGGGCCGCCCGATCGGCATCTTCACCGATGGCGATCTGCGCCGGCTGATCGAGGGCGGTGGCGACGTGCGCCAGCTGCGTGCCGGCGCGGTGATGCGCCCCGATCCGAAGCGCGTGCGCGCCGACGCGCTGGCCGTCGAGGCGGCCGACGTGATGGAGATCGCCAAGGTGACCAGCGTGCTGGTGGTCGACGAGGCCGGCGTGCTGGTCGGCGCGCTGACCTCCAACGACCTGCTGCGCGCCAAGGTCATCTGAGCCGGCGAGCCCATGCGCGAGATCCGACCCACGCTCGACGTCCCGCCGGCGCTGCTGCTCAAGGCGCAGGGCACGGGCCTGGGCCTGAAGGCGGCGATCTTCGACGTCGACGGGGTGCTGACCGACGGGCGGCTCGCGATCGATGCGCAGGGCGAGTCGGTCAAGACCTTCCACGTGCTCGACGGGCATGGCCTGAAGCTGCTGGCGCAGGGCGGCATCGTGCCCTTGGTGGTCACGGGGCGCGACTCGGCCGCGGTGCGGCGACGCATGGCCGATCTCGGCATCGGGCACGCGGTCTATGGCGCGCAGGACAAGCTCGCGGCCGCCGAGGCGCTGCTGGCGGCGCTGGGGCTGGGCTGGGACGAGGTCGCCGTGATCGGCGACGACTGGCCCGACCTGCCGCTGCTCGCCCGTGCGGCCTTCGCCGTCGCGCCGGCCAACGCCCATGCCGAGGTGCGCGCGATGGTCGACCATGTGACCACGGCGGGTGGCGGGCAGGGTGCCGCGCGCGAGTTCTGCGACCTGCTGCTGCTGGCCTGCGGGCGCTACGAGGCGCTGCTGCGGGGCCACCTGATGACGCTCGACGCGAGCCCGCGCCCATGAAGGCGGACGTCCGGGGCGGGCCGACGGGAGAGCGGCCGTGATCGAGCGTGATGACACCGACGACGCGCCGTTCAGCGAACTCGCGGCGCTGGCGCGCCCGGCGGCGCTGAACCCGCCGCCGCAAGGACCCTGGCATGCACGCTGGCTCGAGCGCCTGCAGCGCTACGTGCCGGTGCTGCTGATGGGCCTGGTGGCGGCCTTCACCTGGTGGCTGGTCAAGAACTCGCCGGTGGCCGACGACGCTGCCGCCCCCGCCGAGCCGCTGCAGACGCCCGACTACACGATGCGTGGCTTCGTGCTCAGCAGCTACGCGGCCGACGGGACGAGGCGCTCGCAGATCGAGGGCGACACGATGTCGCACTACCCCGTCAGCGACACCATCGAAATCGAAGGCGTGCGGTTGCGCGCGCTCGACGATGCGGGCCGGCTGCTGCGCGCCAGCGCCGCACGCGCCTACAGCAACCGCGATGGCAGCGAGGTGCGGCTGATCGGGCGCGCGCGCGTGGTGCGCGAACCTGCCGCCGGCGAAGGCGAGGACACGCGCGTCGAGATCCGCGGCGAGCTCCTCGAGGTGTTCAGCCAGGCCAAGCGGGTGCGGTCCGACCAGCCGGTGACCCTGCTCACCGGCCGCGGCGAGCTGCGCGCCGGCACGCTCGACTACGACCGCAACGAGCGCGTCGCGCACCTCGGCGGGCGGGTCACGGGACAACTGCGCGACGGCCCGGCCTTGCCGTGAGCGCTGCCGCGCCGCTGGTCTACATCACCGGCGCCTCGAGCGGTATCGGCCAGGCGCTGGCGATGCGCTACGCGCAGGCGGGCTGGCGGCTCGCGCTGGTCGCGCGCCGCGGTGCCGATCTCGAAGCCTGGTGCCGTGCCCAGGGCTGGGGGCCGGAGCGGGCGCAGGCCTACGCGGCCGACGTGCGCGACGTCGCGGCGATCGTCGCCGCCGGCCGTGACTGCTTGCAGCGGCAGGGCCTGCCGGACGTGGTGATCGCCAATGCCGGCATCAGCGTCGGCGTCGACACCGCGGAATTCGAGGACCTCGAGGTGGTTCGCGCGACCTTCGAGACCAACAACCTCGGCGTCGCCGCCTCGTTCCACCCCTTCCTGAAGCCGATGCGCGAGCGCCGCCGCGGCACGCTGGTCGGTATCGCCAGCGTCGCGGCGATCCGCGGGCTGCCGGGGCATGCCGCCTATTGCGCCAGCAAGGCCGGCGTCGTTGCCTACTGCGAGAGCCTGCGCGGCGAGTGCCGACCCGATGGGCTGAAGGTGGTGACGTTGCTGCCCGGGTATGTCGCGACGCCGCTGACCGCCGGCAATGCCTATGCGATGCCCTTCCTGATGACGCCGGCGGCGTTCGCCGAACGCGCGGTCGCGGCGATTGCCGCCGGCGCGAGTTACCGCGTCATCCCCTGGCCGATGGGCCTCGTCGCCAAATTGCTGCGGGTCCTGCCGAACGCGGTGTTCGACGCCCTGCTGGCCGGGCGGGCCCGCAAGAAGCGCCGCGGCGAATAGCGCGGCGGCGCCAGAAAACAAAAGGCGGTGGGCTTGCGCGCCACCGCCTCATCGGACGTCGAACGGGACTCAGTAGCCGCCGCGGCCGCCGCCGTAGCCACCACCGCCGCCGCCGTAGCCGCCGCCACCGCTGCGGCCACCAC
>DATMJX010000030.1:0-6876 GCA_035553715.1 Methylibium sp. | reverse complement strand
GGGCTGGGATGCCGCCGAGGCGCTGGCGCCGATGGGCCCGCGGGCGGTCGTGTCCGACAGCATCGATGGCCTGGTCGAGCGCGTCGTCCGGGCCGCGAAGCCGGGCGACCACCTGCTGTGCATGAGCAACGGCGGCTTCGGCGGCATCCACGCCAAGCTGCTGGACGCGCTGGCCCACCGCCAATGAGCAGCGGGCCGAGCGCCGTGCCGCCGCCCTCCTCCGGCCCGCGTCCCGAGGGCCGCGCAGCGGCGTCGGGGGCGCCCCGGGCCCCGGACGGCGTGCCCGCAGGACGGGCGAGCGCCATCACGCACCTGCTGTACCTGCACGGCTTCCGGTCCTCGCCGGCGTCCGCGAAGGCGCGCCGCATGGCGGCCGAGGTCGAGCGGCTGCGCGCCGCGGGGCATGCGATCGAGTGGTGCTGCCCGCAGCTGCCGCCCTCGCCGGCCGAGGCCCGCGAGCTGATCGACGCGCTGTGCAGCGCCTGGCCGGCCGAGACGATGGCGGTGGTCGGCAGCTCGCTCGGCGGCTTCTACGCCACCGTGCTGGCCGAGCGGCGCGGCTGCCGCGCGGTGCTGCTGAACCCGGCTGTCGAGCCGGCACGCGACCTCGCCCGGCAGATCGGCGAGCTCAGCGCCTGGCACGACCCGGCGCTGCGCTTCGCGTTCACGGCCGAGCATGTCGAGGAGCTGCGCGAGATGCGCCCGTCGCGCATCAGCGACCCGCGCCGCTACCTCGTGGTCATCGCCAAGGGCGACGAGCTGCTGGACTGGCGCGAGATGGCCGCGCGCTATGCCGGCGCACGGCTGCGGCTGCTCGAGGGCGGCGACCATGCGCTGAGCGACTTCGAGTCGCACCTGGGCGCGATCCTCGACTTCCTCGAATGCCCCACGCTCCCCCCGCCAGCCCCGACGCCATGAGACTCCAGGACAAGGTCTGCATCATCACCGGCGCCGCCCAGGGCATCGGCCACGCCACCGCGGAGAAGTTCGCGGCCGAAGGGGCGATCGTGATCGCCTGCGACCGCCGCACCGAGGGCTGCAACGGCTGGGAAAGCCATGTGCTCGACGTCACCGACCGCGCGCAGGTCGATGCGGTGGTGGCCGCCGTCAAGGCCCGGCACGGCCGCATCGACGTGCTGGTCAACAACGCCGGCATCACGAAGGACGCGCGGCTCGTGAAGATGACCGCCGACCAGTTCGACGCGGTGATCGACGTCAACCTGCGCGGCGTCTTCCACTGCGCCCAGGCGGTCGCCGACACGATGGTCGCGCAGGGCGCGGGCGTGATCCTCAACGCCAGCTCGGTGGTCGGCATCTACGGCAACTACGGCCAGACCAATTACGCGGCCAGCAAGTTCGGCGTGATCGGCTTCACCAAGACCTGGAGCCGCGAGCTCGGGCCCAAGGGCGTGCGCGTCAACGCGGTCGCACCGGGCTTCGTCGAGACGCCGATCCTCGGCACCGTGCCCGACAAGGTGATCGCGCTGATGCGCGAGCAGGTGCCGCTCAAGCGCCTGGGGCGGCCCGCCGAAATCGCCAGCGTCTACGCCTTCCTGGCCAGCGACGAGGCCAGCTACATCAACGGTGCGGTGATCGAGGTCTCGGGCGGCATGACGGTCTAGGGCGAAAATAGTCTGATGTATGCGCTCTTCGATGACGCCGGGAAGTTCCTCGCCGGCCGGGTGATGTCCGAGTCCGAGGCCTCGATGCAGGTCGAGCTCGACTCGGGCAAGCGCGTCAAGGTCAAGGCCGCCAACGTGCTGCTGCGCTTCGAGCAGCCGGCGCCAGCCGAGCTGCTGGCGCGCGCCCAGGCGCTGGCCGCCGAGATCGACCCGGCGCTGGTCTGGGAGGTCGCGCCGGACGAGGAGTTCGGCTTCGACGACGTCGCGCGCGAGTACTTCAGCGCGAAGGCCGACGCGCCGCAGCGCGCCGCGGCGCTGTTCCGGCTGTTCGACACGCCGCACTACTTCCACCGCCGCGGCAAGGGGCGCTTCCGCAAGGCCCCGGAAGACGTGCTCAAGCAGGCGCTGGTCGCGATCGAGCGCAAGGCCCAGCAGGCCGCGCAGATCGAGGCCTGGGCGGTCGAGCTGGCCGCGGGCTCCTGCCCGGCGCCGATCCGCGATCAGCTCTACAAGATCCTGTTCAAGCCGGATAAGAACGGCCCCGAGTACAAGGCCGTCGTCGAGGCGGCGAAGCGCTCGCACCAGGCGCCGCTCGACCTGCTGAAGGCCGCCGGCGCCATCAGCAGCCCCTACCAGTTCCACTGGAGGCGCTTCCTGTTCGAGTTCTTCCCCAAGGGCACGGCCTTCCCGCCGCTGGCCGCGCCGGCCATCAAGGACGAGCTGCCGCTGGCGCCGGCGCCGGCCTTCTCGATCGACGACTCGAGCACCACCGAGATCGACGATGCACTGTCGGTGCAGGGCCTGGGGAGCGACACCGTGACCTTCGGCGTGCACATCGCGGCGCCGGCGCTGGCGATCGCCCCCGGCTCGCCGGTCGACCAGGCCGCCCGCGGCCGCTGGTCCACGGTCTACATGCCGGGCCACAAGCTGACGATGCTGCCCGACGAGGTGGTGCAGGCCTACACGCTGATCGAGGGCCGCGAGTGCCCGGCGGTGTCGGTCTACTTCCAGCTCGATGCGGCGACGTTGGCCGTGAAGTCCGTCGAGACGAAGCTCGAGCGCGTCGCGATCGCCGCCAACCTGCGCCACGACCAGCTCGACGACGTGATCACCGAGGCCACGCTGACCGGCGAAGCGCCGGCCGACTACGCCTTCGCGCCCGAGCTCGCCTTCGCGCACCGGCTCGCGCGGCACCTGAAGGCGCAGCGCGAGGTGGTGCGCGGCAAGCCCGAGAACTTCAACCGGCCCGACTACAACTACAAGCTCGAAGGCATGACCGGCGCCGAGCCCGACGGCAGCGAGACAGTCGTCATCAGCGAGCGCCGGCGCGGCTCGGCGCTGGACCTGATCGTCGCCGAGGCGATGATCCTCGCCAACAGCCACTGGGGCGGCTGGCTCGCCGAGTGCGGCGTGCCCGGCATCTACCGCAGCCAGGCCAGCATGGCCCCGGGCATCAAGGTGCGCATGGGCACCAAGCCGGCGCCGCATGCCGGCATGGGCGTCAAGCAGTACACCTGGGCCACCTCGCCGCTGCGCCGCTACGTGGATCTGGTCAACCAGTGGCAGATCGTCGCCTGCGCGCGCCACGGCCGCACCGCGGCGCTGGTCGCGCCTTTCAAGCCCAAGGACGCCGAGCTGTTCTCGGTGATCTCGGGCTTCGACGCCGCCTACACCGCCTACAACCAGTTCCAGAACGGGCTGGAGCGCTGGTGGACGCTGCGCCACCTGGAACAGAGCGGCACGACCGAGCTCGACGCCGCGGTGATGAAGGAAGGCCTGGTGCGCGCAGACCATCTGCCCCTGGTCGTGCGCGCGGCCGGCTGCGAATCGATGCCGCGCGGCGCGCGGGTGCGGGTGCGCGTCGGCGGCATCGACCTGCTGACCCTCGATGTGCACGCGACCCTGGTGACGCGCCTCGACGACCCGGCGAGCCCGGCTGACGACGCGCCCGTCGACGCCGACGAGGCCGAGGACGCCGCCGAGGCGGCGGCCCCGCTGGCGCTGGCGATCGACGTCGGCGATGCCGAGCCCGAGGCCGCCCCCGCGGCCGCCTGAGCGATGACCGGGCGGCACGCCACCGCAGGCTCGAGCTTCGCGCCGACGCGCCCGCCCGGCGAGGCCGAGCCGCCGCCGCCGCGGGGCCCCGGAGCGCTGCAGCGCGGCTGGCGCTGGCTGCGCGGGCTGAGCACGCTGTCGATCGCCTTGATCGCCTCGTTCGGCGTGCACGCGGTGCTGCTGACGGTGCGCTTCGTCGACCCGGAGGGCTTCAACCGCGTATTCAAGGACACGCCGCTCGAGGTGATCCTGGTCAATGCCCGCTCGACCGAGCCGCCGCTGAAGGCGCGGGCCATCGCGCAGGCGGCGCTGGCCGGCGGCGGCGCGGCACAGGACGGCCGCGCCACCTCGCCGCTGCCGCCGTCGGCGCAGACCGAGGTCGGCGAGTCGATCGAGGACACCCGCAAGCAGATCCAGACGCTGCAGGACCAGCAGCAGCAACTGCTCGCGCAGGTCCGCCGCGAGCTGGCGATGCTGCCGCCGCCCGACCCGGAGCGCGAGCAGGGCTCGCCCGAGGCCCGCGCGCAGGCCGAGCAGCGCCAGCAGCTGCTGCAGATGCTCGCGGAGATCGAGAAACGCATCAACGAGGCCAACCAGCGTCCGAAGAAGCGCTATGTCAGTCCCTCCACGACCGAGGCGGTCTACGCGATCTACTACGACATGCTGCGCCGCCGCATCGAGGAGCGCGGCACCCGCAACTTCCCCGAGGACAGGGGCCGCAAGCTCTACGGCGAGCTGACGATGATCGTCACCATCGACGCGCTCGGCCGCCTGCTCGACACCGAAGTCGTGCAGGGCTCGGGCAACGCGACGCTGGACCGCCGCGCCCAGGCGATCGTGCGCGCGGCCGCACCCTTCGGCGACTTCAGCCCGGCGATGCGCGCCCAGGCCGACCAGATCGTCGTCGTCTCGCGCTTTCGCTTCACCCGCGACGAAGGACTCGCGACGAGCCTGCAGGCCGCGCCGCAATGAACCCGGACCGCTACGCCGTCGCCGGCCACCCGGTGACCCACAGCCGCTCGCCGTGGATCCACGCCCGCTTCGCCGCACTGACCGGCGAGGCGATCGAGTACGGTCGCCTGCCCTGCCCGCTCGACGGCTTCGCCGCGACGGTGCGCGCCTTCGCGGCCGAGGGCGGCAAGGGCTGCAACGTCACCGTGCCCTTCAAGTTCGAGGCCCCGGCGCTGTGCGTCGGGCTGACGCCGCGCGCCGCGCTCGCCCGGGCGGTCAACACGCTGCGCTTCGATGCCGGCGGCTGGCAGGGCGACAACACCGACGGGGCCGGCCTGGTGGCCGACATCACCGTGCATGCCGGCGTCGCGCTGCGCGGCGCGACCCTGCTGCTGATCGGTGCCGGCGGCGCCGCGGCCGGCGTGCTCGGCCCGCTGATCGAGGCCGGCCTCGCCCGGCTGGTGCTGGCCAACCGCTCGCTCGACAAGGCCGAGGCGCTGGTCGGGCGCCACGCGGCGCTGGCCGAGGCCCGGGGCGTCGAGCTGCAGGCGGCGCCGCTCGAGGGCTGTGGCAGCCGCTTCGACCTGGTCGTCAACGCCACCGCCGCGAGCCTGCACAGCGCCGGTGTGCCCGTTGCCGCCACCGTGCTGCGCCCGGGCGGCCTGGCGCTGGACATGATGTACGGCCCGGCCGCCGCGCCCTTCCTGGCCTGGGCGCGCGAGCATGGTGCGCACGGCCGCGACGGGCTGGGCATGCTGGTCGAGCAGGCGGCCGAGTCCTTCTGCTTCTGGCGCGGCCGGCGCCCGCCGACCGCCGAGGTGCTGACCGAGCTGCAGCGCCTCGTCGCCGCGGGATCACCGCCGTGATGCGCCGGCTCGGACGGGCACTGGCCCTGCTGGCGCTGAGCTTCGTGGCGCTGCAACTCGCCTTCGTGGCGCGCATCGCGCTGATGGCCGGGCTCGACCCGGCCTCGACGAGCTTCGAGCGCAGCGAGATCTGGCGCCTCGCGACCCAGCGCGGCGAGGTGCTGTGGAGCCAGAGCTGGGCGCCGTATGCACGCATCTCGCCGCACCTCAAGCGCGCGGTGATCGCCTCCGAGGACGCCAGCTTCAGCGACCACGGCGGCGTCGACTGGGAGGCGATCGAGCGCGCCTGGGAACGCAACCAGCGCGCCGAAGCCCGCGCCGAGCGGCTGCAGTCGCGCCTCGAAGTCGAGCAGCAGCGCCGCGCCGCCGCCGGCAAGCCCCCGCCGTCCCGGCCGGTGCCGGTCGCCAAGATCGTCGGCGGCTCGACCATCACCCAGCAGCTCGCCAAGAACCTGTTCCTGTCCAGCGAGCGCAGCCTCGCGCGCAAGGGCCAGGAGTTGGCGATCACCTTCATGCTCGAGGCCCTGCTCGACAAGCAGCGCCTGCTCGAGCTCTACCTGAACCATGTCGAATGGGGCGAGGGCGTGTTCGGCGCGCAGGCCGCCGCGCGCCACTACTTCCGCATCGACGCCGAGCGGCTGTCGCCGCTGCAGGCGGCGCGGCTGGCGGTGATGCTGCCGGCCCCCAAGCGTTTCGAGCAGCGCCCCGGCTCGGCCTATGTGGCCGGGCGCGCGGCCACGATCGTCGCGCGCATGCGCGACGCCGAACTGCCCTGAGCCGGACACATCGGACCGCGACCATGGGCCGTGCCAGCGCGCTTGCCAGCGAAATCGCCGCCACCGCCGCGCGGCTGGTGGTGGAGGACGGGCTCGAATACGGCCCCGCCAAGCGGCGCGCGGCCGACCTGGTCGGCCGCCGCGGCATCGCCGCCAGCGAGCTGCCCAGCAATGAGCTGGTCGAAGACGAAGTACGCGCCTACATTGCGATCTTCTGTGCCGACACGCAGGCCGCCGAACTCGCGGCGCTGCGCGATGTGGCGCAGCGCTGGATGGCGCGGCTGGCCGAGTTCCGACCGCACCTGTGCGGCGCAGTCTGGCGCGGCACCGCGACGCGGCGCAACGATGTACGGCTCGAGCTCTACTGCGACGACTCCAAGTCGGCCGAGATCGCACTGCTGAACGCCGGCGTCAGCTACGTGGTCGGCAGCACGCGCGGGCCGCGCGGCGCGATGATCGATGTGCTGAGCCTGGCCGAGCCCTGCGCGGCGCTCGGCGAGTCCGTCACCGTGCACCTGAGCATCCTCGACCACGACGACCTGCGCGGTGCGCTCAAGCCCGACGCCGGCGGCCGCACGGAACGCGGCGACGCCAGCGCGCTCAGAC
>DATMJX010000029.1:0-16286 GCA_035553715.1 Methylibium sp. | reverse complement strand
CAGCCAATCGGCGCCTTGCGTATCAATGCTGACGGCTACCTCGAAATCAAGGTGACGGACGACCCGGCAATCCTGCCGGCGCGCCGCTGGGTTGCCGTGCACCGCGCGGTCTGGATCGCCGCCAACGGTGAAGTGCCGCCCGGCCATGTCGTCGTGTTCCGCCCTGGCCGGCACAGCACCGCGGTCGACGAAATCACGCTCGACGCGGTTGAGTTGGTGACGCGGTGTGAGTTGATGCTGCGCAACACCGTCCACCGCTACGGCCCTGAGGTGGCGAAGCTCATCCAGCTGCGCGGCGCCCTCAATCGACAGATCAACAGGCGCTCGAAAGGCGAAGCATGAGCAAGACCATCGAAGACCTGCGCGCCAGCCTGTTCGAGGCGCTGGAAGGCGTCAAAAGCGGAACGCTCGACCTGGACAAGGCCCGCGCCATCAACGATGTCGCCAAGACCATCGTCGACACGGCGAAGGTCGAGGTCGACTACCTGCGCGCCACTGGCGGCGGCGAGAGCGCATTCATCGACAGCGCCATCGGCATCGACAACCTTCCGCCCGGCATCACCGGTATTCGGCAGCACCGTCTGCGTGGTTGATGGGGGCGCAAGTGAGCGACGAACTCGGCGACTTCATCCCCCCGGCCCGAGTGCGCCGGGACGGCATCAGCTGCCCCTACGTACCGAACGAGCAGTTCAAGGGCTCCGGCTTCATGCGCTCGTGCGGGAAGTGCGGGGCGCACCGGCTGCAGGGTGGCGGGCGGATCGTGAGGCCGTGGGGCTGGGTGGCGAGCTGCTGCATCAGAGGGCGCGGCTGATGACCGACAAGCAGGCGCTACCACCGGCCCCATACCCGCCCGAGACGCGGGCGAAGGGGTGGCGGTTCGAGCTCGACATGGAACAGGTGCAGCAGTCCGACACCTGGGCTCTGGCGTCGCCCGCGATGAGGCCTTGGTTGCTGATGCTGTGGGCGACGGCGTGGGCTCAGAAGCCATGCGGATCGCTGCCGGCCGACGACGCGCTGGTTGCGGCGCGAATCGGTATGGACGCCAAGGCATTCATCAAGAACCGGGCCGTTCTCATGCGCGGATGGTGGCAGGCCGACGACGGCCGGCTGTACCACTGCACGATGACCGACCGAGTGCAAGCGATGCTCGTCAAGAAGGAAAAGGACCGCGCCCGGAAGGCTGGGTGGCGGCAGCGTCAATCGGATGGAGCGGCGCAGGACGGCGCGTCAGTGACGGAGGAGTCACGCGGGACAGACGCAGGACAGAAACCGGACTCCGGCCGGAAAGACGACACCAAGCACCAAGCACCAAGCACCAGACCAGAAGCTGACGCTTCTGGTGGCGCGGCGAGCGCGCCGCGGCCGGCCCGCAAGTGCCCGAAGTCGTTCGAGCCGACAGACCCGCAGGCCTGGATCGATGAGCACTGCCCCGGCGTGGACTGGCAGCGGGAGACGGACAAGTTCCGCGACCACACATTCAAGTCCGCTATCAGCGACTGGCTCGGGGCGTGGCGCAACTGGATGCGCCGGGCCTTCGAGAGCCGGAGGCCTGCGGCCTCGGTGGTGCCGATCAACCGCCAAGAGGCGCTGGAGGCCCGCAACCGGGCTGTCGGCGAGGCTTGGCTTCGAGAGCAGGAGGCCGCCGATGCGCGCCAGTGACCGCAAGGATTTCCAGAGGCTGATGACCGATGCGATGGCCTTCTACCGCCAGGACGTTAGCGCCTTCGCGCTGTCCGTCTGGTGGCAGGCGTGCGATCGCTACGACTTGGAGCAGGTCGCCTCGGCGCTCACGGCGCACGCGATGGACCCCGAGCGCGGACAGTTCGCGCCGAAGCCGGCCGACATTGTGCGGGCGCTGCAGGGCACGCAGACAGACCGCAGCCTGATCGCCTGGGGCAAGGTGCTGGACGCCGCGCAGCGCGTCGGCGCCTACCAGTCGGTTGCCTTCGATGACGGCGCGATCCACGCGGCGATCGAGGCACTGGGCGGCTGGCCGATGATCTGCCGCACCTCACATGACGAACTGCCGCACCTTCAGCGTCGCTTCTGCGAGCAGTACCGCAGCTACGCTAAGCGGCCCGACCTTCGCTATCCGCCGCTGCTGCCGGGTTTGCACCAGCAGGCCAACGCGACGGCCGGAAAGGACATCGCGCCGCCGGTTCTGGTCGGCAACAAGCAGGCCGCCGAGCACACGCTGCGCACCGGCATCGAGGGGCCGTCGACAGAGCTGCATGTCATCGACGCGCTGCCGCGGCCGAGATTGCTGGGCGATGCGGCATGACGGCACCTTCCAGCGCCTGGCCCGCCCTCAAGGTCATCGCCTTCTTTGCTGCGAACCCGGACGAGCACATGAGCGCGCGGGATATGGCGCTGAAGTTCGATGTACCGCGCCAGAACATGCAGTGCGTGGTGAGTCGGATGAGCCGCCAGGGGTGGCTGGAGGTGCACTCGCGCGTAGGGCAAGGCGGCGAGATCCTGTGGAGAGCAGGCCCAGTGCTGCTGCAGACCATCGGGGCGGGGGGCGCTCGTGGCTGAAATCACGCTGGTCAAGCAGCACCCCTCCGCGATCCCCGAGCAGGACCGCGAGGCCGCGCGCCGGGTCCTGTTCGGCGCGGTCGACGGCCTGGGAGAGCGAGGCAAGAAGCAGTGGCGGCGCTTCGTCAACGGCCTGTTCAAGCTCGAGCCCGGCGAGATGGTCGAGATACGCACGCACAAGGATCGCAGTGGGCCGTTCCATCGCCGGCACATGGCGATCGAGTCGCGCGTCTTCGAGGCGCAAGAGCGCTTTGAGCACTTCGAGCAGTTCCGCAACTGGCTCAAGGTCGGAGCCGGCTTCTGCGAGTGGGTGGTCGGACCCAAAGGCGGCGTCATCCCGGTGCCGAAGTCCCTGTCCTACGCCAAGCTCGAGCAGGCCGACATGGAACAGGTACACGCTGACATGGTGGCATTTCTTCGTACACCGCATGCCGTCAAGGCGCTATGGCCGAAGGCCGACCAGCGGATCGCCGCTGATGGCCTAGAGCTGCTGCTGGCGGAGTTCGCCGAATGAGCGCCAGCCAAAGGCGCAAGGGCGCCGCCGCTGAGCGCGAGGTTCTGAAGCTCCTAGCCGACGAGCTGGGCGCAGCACCCTTTCAGCGCAACCTCGAGCAGACTCGCAACGGCGGGGCCGACTGCATCGAGGTGCAGGGCTTCGCAATCGAGGTGAAGCGGCAGGAGCGGCTTTCGCGCCCGGCGTGGTGGGCGCAGGCAGTCGATCAGGCTCGCAGGGCTCAGGCCGAGCCGATGCTGCTCTACAGGCGGTCGCGCGAGCCATGGCGGGCGCTGATCCATACGATGGACGGCGGGTATCGGGAGGCGACGTTTGATCAGGCGGTAGCGCATATCCGCGAGAAGTGGGCGAGGTGGCCTTGAAACGCTCCCCACTCGCCCGCAAGACCCCGCTGCGCGCCAAGCCGCCGGCGCGGGTCGAGCGCGAGCGCGCGCCGCTGGTGCTGGTGCCCCGTCCGGCCGACGCCCGGCGGCCCGTCATGGCGCTGGCCAAGGCCCCAGCCGTGCCGTGCCCGAAGGAGGACCGGCACTCCAGCGAAGCCTGGCGCCGCGCCGTGGCCGAGATCCCCTGCGTGTTCTGCAGCAAGCCGGCCCAGGCCGCGCACCGCAATGTCGGCAAGGGCCTGGCGCTCAAGACGGATGACTGCCTGACTGCGGCGCTGTGCCCGGAGCACCACTCCGAGATCGACCAAGGCAAGAACCTGACCCGCGAGCAGCGCCGCGCCGAGCTCGACCGGGCCATCGTCCTGACGCTGCGCGCGCTGGTGCATGCGGGAAGGGTGGTCCTGGCATGACGCTCGACGTCCAGACCCAGCGCCACCGCGCCGACGTGCTCGAGTGCCTGCGCCGCGGCCGCCAGTACCTCGATGACCGCGTGGCGGCGCTGGTGAAGCGCGGCCGGCGAGAGCAGGCCCAGCAGCTCTGGACCGACGTGCGCCAGCAGCACGAGCTGGGCAACACCGGCCAGGCCAACGAATGGAAGGAACCACGCCATGATCAGCACGCCTGACCGGATCGACGAAGCCCCCACCATCGGCGAGCGCTACTCCCGTGCGACCGAGAGCAGCGACCTGCGAGCCAAGGAGGGCCGCTGCGACGTCGACTACATGATCGCCGCCGGGTGGGTCGGCGATCGCCTCGGCACGATGCTCTACCGGCTGCGCAGCGAGTTCGACCAGGTGCACGCCGGGATCCGCCCAGGCGCCGCGCTCAACCTGACCGAGCGCGTGCTGGTGCTGTCGCGGCTCACCAGTCTGTCGGCAGCCAAGGAGGCGATCGGCAACATGGCCGTGCTCCAAGCCACCAAGCAGCGCTTCATTCGGCCGGATGCCGATGCGCTCAAGCTGGCCGGCCGCGCGCTGGACGTGTTCCTCGATCCGAACTGCGGTCACTGCGACGGCCGCGGCTTCAGCGGCGGCGGCCGCCTCGAGCACAGCGGGCCGCAGGTGCTGTGCCGTCCGTGCGGCGGGTCCGGGCGCCGGCGGCACACGATCGGACGGGATGACGAGGAGCGCAAGTTCGGCGCCTTCCTGCTGGCCGAGATCGAGCGGCTGTCGTCGGCTGTGGAGGTCGAGATGGCGAGGTTCCTCAGAAACCAAGGATAGACGGGCGACGATGCCAGCACCACGAGATCTAACGGGACAGCGTTTTGGACGACTCCTTGTTGTTACGGATGGGGGTCACATCGGGCGGCGGCGCGCCTACGTCTGCTTATGTGATTGCGGAGCGCGCCGCAACGTTGTGGCGCACTCTCTGGTGAGTGGCGACACGCGTTCTTGCGGCTGCCTCAGATTGGAGCACCCAGGGCCTGCGCCAAAGTTCTCTGCCGCCGAGTCAACAGCAAGAGCTATCGCGCGCGCACGGGCGTTCAGGGCCGCGCATCCAGAACAAGCGAACGAGCAATGCCGGCAGAGGTATGCGCGTCTGCCGAATTACATGGTGGCTCACATCATGGCGAGACACCTGAATATGCAGGCATCGGACATCCCTGCGCCTCTTTTGGAGGCGAAGCGTGCCCACTTGATATTGAAGCGTGAGCTAAACCGGAGGCTGAAATGAAATCGCTGGATGATCTGAAATCGGACATGAGCGACCTCTATGAGGAGGTGCGCAGCGGCAAGACGGAACTGAAGACGGCAGCAGAATTGGCGAATATCGCCGGCAAATACCTGAAGGCAGAGCAACTCCAACTCGCTCGCGAAATCTTCACCGCCGGTCAGGGCGACAAGCCGAAGCTGAAGGCGGCGGCATGATGACGCTTCGTCACTTGCGCGAACAATTGGTGATCGGCTAAACTCCGCGCGCAGTCCACCGCGGCCCCCGACCAGACGCGTCCCGTCGGGGGAATTCGACCGGCAGCCCCGCTGCCCAACAGTGCAAGCCACTGAGCCCGTCGATGGAAAGGTGTCTCTGCAAAAGGCCCGCCCAGCGCGGGTTTTGTCGTTTTCGGGGCCGATCCATCAACCTCACATGTCTCGCGTAGGCAGCTAGAGGATCGAGCCCCACCTACCGGTACGGCGGAATGGTGTAACGGCATCACGCCCCGCAAAGTCGCCTACGCGACGGGAGATGCTGGTTCGAATCCAGCGACCGCCACCCAATCCGGCCAGCGCAAGTAAGCCCGCCACCATCCGGCGATGCCCGAAAGCGCGGCCAACCCAATTCGCGGGCAAGGTGACGGGTTCACCGCGAGGCCTTCCAAGCCTTCGGCAGCACGGTTCGATTCCGGCTGCCCGCTCCACGTGCGCGCGTAGCCCGGCCGCGCGGCCCCCAGGGCTCCAAGGGGGCCGGATTTCTCGCCGGGCGCTGCCCCCGGTCTGCCGGGCAGGGCAGCGAGCCACGGAACGCAGCGGGGGCCGAAGAACCCCCGTCAGGCCCCAATGCGGGCCACCCCATCAACCGCACCATGCGGGCAAGAAAGGCTCCGCATGGGCCGACCCTCGAAGTTGACGGAGAAGCAGTGGGCGGCGATAGACCGCCGCCTGCTCGATGGCGAGAAGATCAGGGCGCTTGCTCGTGAGTACGGGATCGGCGAGTCGACAATCCGGGAGCGGTTTTCGGCACTCCACGGCAAAGTAAAAGACGCGGCGAATCAACTACTTAGCGCCGAAAGCGCCATGGCGGCCCTGCCGGTTTCCGCGCAGATTTCCGCGGTGAACCTGGCAGCCAAGCTCCGAAGCATCTCCCAGCATGTCGCCAGCGCAGCCGAGAACGGCGCCATGGTCGCGCACCGGCTGTCCGGGGTGATGCTCCAGCAGGTCGAGCACGTCGACGACGCGGAGCCAGAGAAGTCGATCGACGCGCTGCGTCGCATCGGCGCGCTTTCGAAGCTGGTGAACGACACCAGCCAGCTGTCGATCAACCTGCTGAGCGCGAACAAGGACATGGCCAAGCGCGCGGCCGAGGATGAGCCGGTGCTGCCGGTGCAGATCACCGTCCAAGTCGAGGATGCAAGCGCTCCCGAACCCGCGGCTGAATAGGCCGCAGGGCAAGTTCTTCGTCCTGCCGCACAAGTTCCGGGCCTTCGTGGCCGGCTTCGGAAGCGGCAAGACGTTCGTCGGCGGGTCGGTGTTGTGCGAGCACGCGTGGCGGTGGCCGAAGGTGCCGAGCGGGTATTTCGCGCCTACCTACCGAGACATCCGGGACATCTTCTATCCGACCATCGACGAGGTCGCGTTCCAGTGGGGCCTGACGACCAGCGTCCACGAGACGAACCATGAGATAAGCCTCTACGCCGGCTCTCAGTTCCGTGGCGTGATCCTGGCGCGCTCGATGGAGAAGCCGGTGGACATCGTCGGCTTCAAGATCGGCAAGGCGCTGGTCGATGAGCTCGACGTGATGGCCAAGCCGAAGGCGGAACTGGCCTGGCGCAAGATCCTCGCGCGCATGCGCATGAACGTCGACGGCCTGCTGAATGGGGTCGACGTCACGACGACGCCTGAGGGCTTCAAGTTCGTCTACGAGCAGTTCGTCAAGCGGGTGCGAGAGAAGCCGGAGCTCGCGAAGCTATACGGCATGGTGCAGGCGAGCACCTACGAAAACGCCAAGTACCTGCCGGATGGCTACATCGATTCGCTGCTGGCCAGCTACCCGCCGCAACTGATCCAGGCCTACATCCGGGGCCTGTTCGTCAACCTGGCCAGCGGCAACGTCTACCCGAACTTCAGCCGAACGCTGAACCACACCGGCGAGTCGATCCGCGAGAAAGAGCCGCTGCACGTCGGCATGGACTTCAACGTGCTGAACATGACCGCGGCCATCAGCGTGATCCGCGGCGACCTGCCGCTGACGCTGGCCGAGTTGACCAAGGTCCGCGACACCCCGGAGATGGCGCGGCTGCTGAAGGAGCGATACCTCAGCAAGGGGCACTCAATCACGGTCTACCCGGATGCCAGTGGCGGCAACACCAGCAGCAAGAACGCCAGCGAGTCGGACCTGAGCATCCTCAAAGCAGCGGGTCTGACCGTCCGAGCGAACCAATCGAACCCAGCGGTCAAGGACCGCATCAACGCGGTCGACGCGATGACGCTCAACGCCGAAGGCGCGCGCCGCTGGAAGGTCAACACCGACGCCTGCCCGGTGCTGACAGAAGCACAGGAACAGCAGGCCTGGGGGCCGAACGGCGAGCCGGACAAGTCCACCGGCCACGATCACCCCAACGACGCGGTGGGCTACTTTCTGGTCCACCGCTACCCGATCGTCAAGCGGTCAGCGACCGTCAACAATCTGCGCCTCTAGCCTATGCCCATCCGCGTTCAAGATCGCAGCCCGGAGGTCGCTGCGATGGCGGAGCACTGGGCGGTCGCTTCAGCGCTGCTGGGCGGCACCGCTGCCATGCGCGCCGCCGGCGAGGCGCTGCTGCCGAAGTGGCCGAACGAGGAACAGGCGGCCTACTCGTCGCGCCTCAAGACCGCCACCCTGTTCCCGGCCTTTGCCCGCACTGTCGGTGTGATGGCCGGCAAGCCCTTCTCGAAGGCGCTGACCTTCGGAGAGGACGTTCCGCCCAAGCTGCTGGAGCTGTGCGACAACGTCGACATGCAGGGCCGAAACCTGCACAGCTTCGCGTCTGACTGCCTAGCCGAGGCCGTCGGCTACGGCTTCGGCGGCATCCTGGTCGACTACCCGACCACCAACGGCCAGGTGCGCACGCTGGCCGACGAGAAGGCGATCAACGCCCGACCGTACATGGTGCACGTCAAGCACGGCCGCGTGCTGGGCTGGCGGGCTGAGCAGAGCAACGGCGCGACGGTGCTGACGCAGCTCCGACTGTCCGAGTCGGCTGAGGTGCCCGACGGCGAGTTCGGCACGAAGCAAGTGCCGCGCGTGCGCGTGCTCGAGCCGGGCAAGTGGTCGCTCTACGAGGATGCGGTCGGCCGCGGCGACTACGTCAAGATTGGCGAGGGCGTGACGACCCTGCGGGCGATCCCCTTCGTTCCGTTCTACGGCGAGCGACTGGGCTTCATGTGCGGCAAGTCACCGCTCGAGGAGCTGGCGCACCTGAACGTGAAGCACTGGCAGAGCCAGAGCGATCAGGACACGATCACGCATGTGGCGCGCGTGCCCATCCTGGCGGCGATCGGCCTCGATGACGCCTCCGTGTTCGAGCTGACGGTCGGCGCCTCGGCCGCTGTCAAGCTCCCGCAGGGCGCAGAGCTCAAGTTCGTCGAGCACAGCGGCGCGGCGATCAAGGCCGGCGCCGAGTCGCTCGCCGCGCTTGAAGATCAGATGATCCAGACCGGTGCCGAGCTGCTGGTCAAGAAGCCGGGCGATCGCTCGGCCACGGAGTCAGCGAATGACGCCGAGGCAAACAAGTGCGAGCTGCAGCGCATCGTCGAGCAGTTCGAGGACGCGCTCGACCAGGCGCTGCAGCTCATGGCCGACTGGATCGGCGAACCCACCGGCGGCCACGTGTCGCTGTTCAAGGACTTCTCGGCCGCCACGCTCGACGTGGCCAGCGCGCAGCTGATCCTCTCCCTGCAGCAGGGCGGCCTGATCACCAAGCAGACCGCCATCCGCGAGCAGCAGCGGCGCGGCATGCTGGAGGCGAGCATCGATCCTGAGGCGGAGCTCGAGGCAGTCGGCGAGGAAGGGCCTGCACTTGGATCGATGGAGGATGACCAGACCGATCCGGCTGCGGCCGGCGCCTGATGGCTTCGGTCAACGAGCGGCTGCTCGATGGGCAGATCGGCCACCAGGCCGACCTGCAGCGGTACAGCAACGGCGTGGTGCGCCGCATCATCGGGCTGCTGAACCGGACCGATGCTGACCTGTTCGCGCAGATCACGGTGGCGCTCGAGAGGCTGCCGGCCGAGTTGTTCACGGTCGAGCGTCTGGAGGCGCTGCTAGGGTCGGTGCGGCAGATCAACCTGGCCGCCTACCTGCAGGTCGAGCGCGAACTCGGCGCCGAGCTGCGCGCGCTGGCGGAGTACGAAGGGGGTTTCCAGCAGCGGCTGTTCGAGGCCACGATCCCGGCTCAGGTGCAGGCCCGGGTCGCAGTGGCGCCGATCGACGTCCAGCAGGTCTACGCCGCCGCCTACGCGCAGCCGTTCCGCGGGCGCCTGTTGCGCGAGTGGGCGAGCAGCATGGAGGCCGACCGCATGGCCCGGGTGCGCGACGCCATCCGCATCGGGATGGTCGAGCAGCAGCCGGTTGCGCAGATCGTGCAGCGTCTGCGAGGGACCAGGGCGAAGGGCTACAGCGACGGCCTGATCGAGATCGACCGACGCAACGCGGAAAGCGTGGTTCGCACAGCGGTCAGCCACGTCGCCGGCTTCACGCGCGACAGGTTCGCGGATGGCAACGGCGATCTGATCAAGGCGCAGGTCTGGGTCAGCACCCTGGACAGCCGGACCAGCGAGGGCTGCCGGATTCGGGATGGCAAGGAGTACACGCCCAGGACGCATCGGCCGATCGGGCACAGCATCCCCTGGCTCGGCGGGCCGGGGCGACTGCACTGGCAGTGCCGATCGACCAGCGTGCCGGTGCTGAAGTCCTGGCGCGAGCTGGGGCTCGATGTGGACGAGCTGCCCCCGGGCACGCGGGCCAGCATGGACGGCGAGGCGCCGGCGGATCAGACCTACAGGCAGTGGCTGGCGAAGCAGAGCGCGAAGCGGCAGGACGACATCCTCGGGCCGACGCGCGGCGCGCTGCTGCGACGCGGTGGCCTGACGATCGACGGGTTCGCGAACGACAAGGGCCGCTGGCTCAGCCTCGCTGAGCTGCGGGAGCGTGACGCCCAAGTGTTCAAGCGGGCGGGAGTAGCATTGGCGGCGTGAAGCTCCACGTCATCCCAGGCACTCCGGCGCAAGCCACGCCGGCCGAGCAGGTCAGGAAGCGCGTGCGGGCAATGCCGAAGCCGGCAGAGATGCTGCAGTGCAAGCGCTGCGGCGGACGCGAGGTGATCGAGACAAAGGTCGGCGTGCTATGGCAGGCCGGCAAGACCAAGGGCGGCACGAAGCAGCTGATCTGCGCGAGTTGCCTCATTCGAGGCGAAAGGGTAGTTCTAGCATGAGCGCCGTGTTGTTCTATTTGATCCTGGCGTTGATCGCCACAGCCCTCTGGTTTGTGTGTCGTCCAGAAGGTGGCTACGTCCAATACTTCAAGGATTGCCCGCTCTGGAAGCGGTGACTAGCCGCTGATCAACCAAGGCCCGCCACTGTGCGGGCCTTCTGCTTTAAAGGCCCCTCGGCGCAAGCCCTGGGGCCTTTCTCATTGCGGCGCAGGGCGGATGCCCGGCCGCGCATCGGGGCCGGATGGTCTCACCGCAAGCCTGGGCGGATGCCTGTGGCACATCACCTCAACCACACCATGCCATTCAAGTACGACGCCAACGGCGCCATCGTCCTCTCCGAGGTCGACGGCAAGAAGCTCCCCGTGTTCATCCACGCCGACGGCAAGGAAGCGCCGTTCGACGGGGACGGCACGGTCGCAACGATCAGCCGGCTGAACGGCGAGGCCAAGGGCCATCGTGAGCGCGCGGAGAAGGCCGAGGGAGCCCTCAAGGCCTTCGAGGGCATCACGGACCCGGCGGCCGCGCTCAAGGCGCTGACGACGGTCAAGAACCTGGACGACAAGAAGCTGGTGGATGCCGGCGAGGTCGAGAAGGTCAAGACCGCGGCGGTCGAGTCGATCCGCAAGGAGTACGAGCCGATCGTCAAGGAGCGCGACACCCTCAAGGGCGAGCTCTACGGCGAGAAGATCGGCGGCGCCTTCGCGCGCTCGAAGTTCATCGCGGACAAGGTGGCCGTACCGGCTGACCTGCTGCAGGCGAGCTTCGGCAAGCACTTCACGATCGAGAACGGCAAGGTGGTGGCGAAGGACGCGAACGGCAACCAGCTCTACAGCCGGACGAAGCACGGGGAACCCGCCGAGTTCGAGGAAGCGCTGGAAATGCTGGTGGACGCCTACCCGCACAAGGCCTCGATCCTCAAGGGCTCGGGGGCTTCGGGTGGCGGCGCCGGCGGCAGTGGCGGCCAAGGTGGTGGCGGCAAGAAGACCATGACCCGCGCTCAGTTCGACGCGCTCGACCCGGCGGCCAAGGCCTCCGCGGCTCGGGACACCGCGATCGTCGACTGATCGTCACGTTCCGCAATCCGAGCCCGCCGCGAGCGGGCTTTTTCATTTCTGAAAGGCCACCATCATGGCAAACACTCTCACCGGGCTCATCCCGACCATCTACGCCGGCCTCGACGTCGTCTCGCGCGAGCTGATCGGCTTCATCCCCAACGTGCAGCGCGACGCGCAGGCCTCGAGCGGCGCGGTCAACCAGACCGTGCGCAGCCCGGTGGTGCCGGCAATCACGACGGAGAACATCGCGCCGGGGAACACGCCGGCTGATTCGGGCGACCAGACCGTCGGCTACGTGGATGTGACCATCACGAAGTCGAAGGCCGCCCCGATTCGCTGGAGCGGTGAAGAGCAGCTCTCGGTCACCAAGGACGGCGTGATCAACACCATCCTGCGCGATCAGTTCGCTCAGGCCTTCCGTGCGCTGGCCAACGAGGTCGAGACCGACCTGGGCGCTCTGTACGTGGCAGCGTCTCGCGCCTATGGCACCGCCGGCACCGCGCCGTTCGGCACCGCCGCCGACATGAGCGACCTGGCGAATGCCAACCGCATCCTGGACGCCAACGGCGCCCCGGCAACGGGCCGCGTCATGATCCTGGGCGGCGCGGCGCGCGCGAACCTCGAGGGCAAGCACTCCGAGCTGTTCAAGGTGAACGAGTCGGGCGACGCCGGCGCGATGCTGCGGCAGCGCCAGATGCGCCAGCTGATGGGCTTCACGATGGGCTGGAGTGCCGGCATCGCCGCGCATGTGGCGGGCAGCGGCACGCTGTACGACATCAACAACGGCGCCGGTGAGGCGATCGGCCAGACCACCCTGACGCTGGACGGCGGCACCGCTGGCGCGACCGGCATCAAGGCTGGTGATGTCGTCACCTTCGCGGGCGACACCAACAAGTACGTCGTCACCACGGGCCTGGCGGGGGCCGCGGGCGACATCGTGATCGGCGCGCCCGGCCTGCTGATCGCGGCGGCGGATGCCACCGAGATGACCATCGGCGGCAGCTACACCGCGAACCTGGCGTTCTCGCAGAACGCGATCGTGCTTGCCTCGCGCGTGCCCGCGATGCCGGAAGGCGGCGATGACGCCGACGATGTGATGACCGTCACCGACCCGGTCTCTGGCTTGGTCTTCCAGGTCGCGCTGTACCGCCAGTACCGCCGCGTGAAGTACGAGATCGGCCTGGCCTGGGGCGTGAAGTGCGTCAAGCCGGAGCACCTCACCATCCTGCTCGGCTGACCAGCTGATCTGACCTGATGCCCGGGCGGTGTGAATCGCCTGGGCATCGCAACCCACTGGAGCACACCATGTCCGCCATCCAAACCGTCAAGGTCAAGCGCGACGGCCCGAAGGGCTATCACCTGATCAACGCCGCCGACTTCGATCCGAAGAAGCACGAGCTCTTCGATGCGCCCGTCGACCACGGCGACAAGCCTCTCGACGCGCTGCCCATCGCCGAGTTGAAGGCGCTGGCCTCTGCGAAGGGCCTGGATTTTCCCGGCAACGTCTCGAAGGCGAAGCTGGTCGAGATGCTGGCCGCGAGCTGAGCCGCTGACCCGAGGAAGCCACCGTGAGCAAATCCAACACCTGGGAAAGCGACCTGCTGCTGCTGGTGTTCAACAACACCAACGCCGGCAGCATTGGGGATGCCACCGGCCTGCGCGGCAGCTCGGCGGCAGGCAGCCTGTATCTGAGCCTGCACACGTCCGACCCGGGTGAAGCCGGCGACCAGACGACGAACGAGGTCGCCTACACCTCCTACGCTCGCGTCGCCGTGGCGCGCTCCGGCTCGGGCTTCACGGTCACCGGCAACGCCGTCGCGCTGGCCGCCAACGCCGACTTCCCTGCCGGCACCGGCGGCTCTGGCACGGCCACGCACTTCGGCATCGGCACGGACGCGAGCGGCGCCGGCAAGCTGCTCTACAAGGGCGCGATCAGCCCGAACATCGTGTGCGGCAACGGCGTCACGCCGCGCATCAACGCTGGCACCGTGGTGACGGAGGACTGACATGCTCGGCGGTCCGGTCCTTCGCCAGCACGTCGTCGAGTTCATCGACGGCGTCGGCGTCATCACCGATGGCGTCACGGACGCATCGGACACCGCGTCGCCGTGGACGTGGACCGTCCCGCAGGACGTGCGCGAGCTGCGCCTGTCCGGCTGCGGCGGCGGAGCTGGCGGCGCTGGCGGCCAGAACACCGGCACGCAGCGCGGCGGCGGCGGCGGCGGCGGTAGCGGCATCAGCGCGATCGACCTGCCGCTCTTCGTGCGGCCTGGCGACACGCTGACGATCACGATCGGGGCGGGTGGCGCTGGCTCTGCGGCCGGGTCCGGCTTCAACCTTGCCACGGCCGGCGGCGACACGAGCGTCGCGGGCCTGACGCGCATCAGCCCGGCGGTCGGCGTCATGGGCGGAACCGCCGACACGATCGTGCTCAAGGGTGGCGGTGGCGGAACGCGCTCTGGCACGGCCGGAAGCGGCGGCCAGGCCGGCAGCGGCGGCGCATCGGTTACCGGGAGCTCTGGATTCCTGGCGGCCATTGGTGGTAACGGTGCCGCGGCCGCGGCATCGCCGTCGGCGGGGTCGAACGGCAGCGAATCCACGAGCCCAGGCATCACCGGCCTGTCTATGCACGCGCACGGTGGCAGCGGCGGCGGTGGTGCGTCGACGAGCCCGAGCACGGCCGGCAGCAACGGCGGGACATGGACCGGCGGCACCGGCAACAAGGTCATCGCCGGCGGCCTGTCGGTCACGGCTTCGGGCGTTGGCGCGCAGGACGGCACCAACAGCTACGGCGGCGGTGGCGACGGCGGCGCGAGTCTGTTCGGGCGGCCCGGCCTGGGCGGTGACGGGAACGCGAACAACGCCACGGCCGCGAGCGGCTACGGTGCGGGCGGCGCGGGCGGCGGCGGCAACGGGGACGGCGCGGCAGGCTCGCCAGGCTACGTCCGCATCAGCTACTGGAGCGCCGACTGATGGCACTCGCTGCACCCTACGAGGACTCGGCCTCGATCAGCACCACCGAGTACAGCTTGCCCAACGACGGCACGACACTGACGCCGATCACCGTCGACGGCGTGTACCAACTGTTCCTCGACCTCAATGCGCTGACCGCGACCGAGCAGTACCGCCTGCGCTTCTACGAGCGCGTGCAGGCCGCCGGCACGACGCGCGTGTTCCACGAGGTCACCTTCTCCGGCGCGCAGGGCGAGCCGGTCTACGTGTCGCCGAGCTTCCTGCTGCTGCACGGCTGGGACATCACGCTGCAGAAGCTTCAAGGGACCGACCGCTCGATCCCCTGGTCAATCCGGCAGGTGGCCTGACCATGATGATGTGGAATCTCCTGCTGCAGGGTGGCGCCCAGCAGCAGGCCGGCGGCGGTGTGTCTGCGGCGGATGCCACCGCGGCAGCCGGCGTCGCGACGGTCAGCGCCTCGAGCGCAGCAATCGCCACGGCATCGGGCGTCGCCGCAGGCCAGGCCACCGTGACCGCGGCAGGGGCGTCGCAGGCCGCAGCCAGCGCCTTGGCCGCAGGCGCCGCGACCTGCAGCGCCGCGGGGGCTTCCATGGCTGCCGCCGCAGCCTCTGCGGCTGGCGCGGCCGCGGTCATCGCGACCGGATCGGGCATCGCGGCCGCCGGCGCATCTGCTGCGGGCTCGGCTGCGGCGTCGGCAACCGGTGCCTCGATCTACGCCGCCTCCCCGTCGGCAGCCCAGGGCGCCTCGGCGGCCTCAGGCGCCGGCGCCGCGCGCGCTGCGGCGATCGCGGCCGCCGCCGAAGGGCAGGCCACGGTCTCCGGCACCGCGTCCGTCCTGGGTGTGGTGGCCGCCAGCGCGGTTCCGGCCGAAGGCCAGGCCATCGTTGCGGCGGTCGGATCGTTCTTCGATGCGACGCCTGACCAGCAATACCCGCTCGCCGGTCTCGACCAAGGCCGCCCGCTGTTCGGTCAGATCCAGTCCTACCCGCTGCAAGGCCAGCAGCAGACCTACCCGCTGGGGTGACACATGGCCCTTGAAGTTGAAGACGGCGCCGCGAAGTCGGACGCCGAAAGCTACGTGAGCGTCGCCGAGGCAAGCGCGTACCACTCGCTGCGCGGCAACACGCTCTGGGCGACGATGAGCGAAGGCGAGATGGAGGCCGCGCTGCGCCGGGCGACCGACTATCTGGTGCAGACCTACCGTGATCAATGGGCCGGGTATCGGGCCACGACCACGCAGGCGCTCGACTGGCCGCGCGAGGAGGTGCAGATCAAGGATGCGCCGGCTCTTTCCTACTACGCCAGCGACCAGGTGCCGCAGGGCATCAAGAACGCCTGCGCGCTGATGGCGTTCAAGGCAGCATCGGGCGAGTTGGATGCCGACCAGCAGCCTCCGGTGGCCCGCGAGAAGGTCGGGCCGATCGAGGTTGAGTACGCGGCCGGTGCACGGCCGTCCGTTCGGTACCCCGCGATCGACAAAATGCTCGAGCCATTCCTTCGCGGCGGACGCGGATCTATTCCGGTGGCGCGCGCATGAGTTGGCTGACCTGCGCGGTGCGGTACCCGACCTGCACGCGCTTCCACATCCTGCCTGTCGACGATCTGCGAGACCACGAGGAAACGGACTGCTGGTGCGGCGCCACGCCTGACGTCGAAGACCCGACCGTGATCGTGCACAACGCGCTGGACGGCCGCGAGGC
>DATMJX010000028.1:0-6815 GCA_035553715.1 Methylibium sp. | reverse complement strand
CCGGGGCCGCTGAGCGCGCCTTCATGGGCGGCGCCGTCGATGCCCAGCGCCAGGCCGGAAACGACGGTCAGTCCGGCGCGGCTGAAGGCCGCGGCGAAAGCGCGGGCGTTCTCGGCGCCTTGCGGCGTCGGGTTGCGGCTGCCGACCACCGCGATCGACGGGGCCTGCAACAGGTCGACGCGGCCGATCGCGTACAGCAGCAGGGGCGGGTCGGCGGTCTGCAGCAAGGCGGCCGGGTAGGCTGGATCGGCGAGGGTCAGCAGGTGATGCGGCTCGGCGCTCGCGGCATCGAGCCAGCGCCACGTGGCATCAGCCAGCGCCGGCAGCAGGTCGGGGGGCTGGCGCAGTGCTGCGGCGGTGGCGTCCCCGGCGACCTCGGCCCACGCGGACGGGCCGGCGTCGAACAGCGCCCGGGGATCACCAAAGGCGGCCAGCAATCGCCGCGCGGTGACGGCGCCGATCTGCGGCGTGCCGAGCAGCCGCAGCCAGGCGGCCAGTTCATCCGGCGTCCAGCCGGCGGTGCTCAAGGCTCGGTGAAGCGGTCGCCGCGCGTCACCGGATCCTTCACGTCGAGGATCAGCGCGTAGGACATCTTGTCGAAGACACGGAACACGAACAGCGTGCCGTGTCGCTCGTCGGGCAGCCGGATGGCCTGCGCCGGGCCGGCGACAGTGGTGTCGCGCGCCAGTGCGCCGGCGCGCCACAGCGCGAGCACGTGGCCGCGCTCGAGGCCATCGCGCTGGCCGCGGTTCAGTGCGACGATCTGGTTCTGCCCGGCGTTCAGCGCCTCGCCGTAGACCGAGACGATGCGCCCAGACACCGGCGCCGAGGGCGCGCGCGGCACCCAGGGGTCGAAGTCGCGCGGCTGGGCCGGCGCGAGCCGGTTGCCGACATTGGCCTCGAGCTTGTTCGACGTGATCTGGAAGGTCGCCGGAACCAGCTCGCCGTTCGCGTTCGTGCTGCCTTCGCGGACGAACTCGGCCGCGGCGACGTAGGTGGCCTCGTAGCCGAGCAGCTGCTTGGTGTCGGGGTCGGTCAGCGGCTTGGGCTGCTGGAACACCCGCCATTCGCGGCGGTCGCCGAGCTCCCCGCGCACATAGGCGGTGTCGCCCTTGCCGAGCAGCACCCGGCCTTCCTGGGCCGCCACGATGCGTGGCGCGCGCTCGAGTTGGTCATCGTCGAAGATGACCGCGTCGTTCAGGAAGCCTTCGATGAAGCGGATCGGCACCGCGCCGATCGGCCCGCTCGACGGGCCCAGGTCCCGCACCCGCGGCGACAGGCGGTCGGTGCCGCTCGGCTGGCCTGCAACGCGCAGGCGGGCGCGGTCCCCATCACGTTCGAGCACCAGCACCTGGCCTGGATAGATCAGGTGCGGGTTGCGGATCTGCTCGAGGTTCATGCCCCACAGCTCGGGCCAGCGCCAGGGGCGCTTCAGGTACAGGCCCGAGATGTCCCACAGCGTGTCGCCGCGCTTGACGGTGTAGCTCTCAGGCGCATTGGGCGCCAGCTCCGACAGCGGCACGCCGGCCTGCGCGACCTGCTGGGCGGTGCCGCGCTGCTGCGCAGTGATCGGGAAGTTGGGTTCAGCGGCCAGAGTCGCCGTACCGGTGCCAACCAGCGTCACGGCGGCGACAATATGCGCCGCGAAGCGCAGGGGGACGGGCAGGGCAGTTCGAGTCATGGGTGCTCTCTCCGGCGGCGCCGGTTCCATCCCACCCCGGCGCTTCATGGTCTTTGCGAAGCGTGCGGCCGCGTCCAAACGATCGGCCAAAATCTTCACTTGATTTCAAAGATTCTGCCCATAAACCCTTGATGCCGCAATGAAACGCGAGGCTCCCGGGCCCTGCTGGCGGTAGGTCTTCACGGCCGGTCGTTGTGTGTGATCCACAGCGCCGCTGTCCGTGCCGGCCCCGAGATGTCACGAACTGCAACCGTCTGCCATGGCCCTGCTCCCGATCCTGCGCTACCCCGATCCCCGCCTGAACAAGGTGGCCCGGCCTGTGGCCGTGGTGGACGAGCGCATCCACCGCCTCGTCGGCGACATGCTCGAGACGATGTACGCAGCGCAGGGCATCGGCCTGGCGGCTACGCAGGTCGACGTGCATGAGCGTGTGATCGTGATCGATGTGTCCGACACGCGCGAGCAGCCGCTGGTGCTGGTCAACCCCGAACTTGTCGCGCAGAGCGAGGAGATGGTGTTCGGCGAGGAGGGCTGCCTGTCGGTGCCGCAGTATTACGACCAGGTGCCGCGCCACGCGCGCGTGACGGTGCGCGCGCTCGACCGTGACGGCCGGCCGCACGAGATCGAGGCGGAGGGGCTGCTCGCGGTGTGCGTACAGCATGAGATGGATCACCTGCTGGGCAAGGTGTTCGTCGATTACCTCTCGCCGCTCAAGCGCGACCGCGTGCGCAGCCGGATGCTCAAGCGTGCGCGCGAGGAGGCACGCACTTGAGGGTCGCCTTCGCCGGCACGCCGGCGTTCGCGGCGTCCGCGCTCGAGTGCCTGCTCGCCGCCGGCTTCGAAGTGCCGCTGGTGCTGACCCAGCCGGACCGGCCGGCCGGGCGCGGCATGAAGCTGCAGCCTTCGGCGGTCAAGGCGGTGGCGCTCGCGCGGGGCCTGCCGGTGCTGCAGCCGCAGGGGCTGCGGCTCGACGGCCGGCATGGTGAGGAAGCCGCGGCGGCGCGTGCCGCGCTGCAGGCCGCCGACCTGGACGTGATGGTGGTGGCCGCCTACGGCCTGATCCTGCCGGCCTGGGTGCTGGCGCTGCCGCGCCGCGGCTGCCTGAACATCCACGCCTCGCTGCTGCCGCGCTGGCGCGGCGCGGCGCCGATCCAGCGCGCGATCGAGGCCGGCGACGCCGAGACCGGCATCACCATCATGCAGATGGACGAGGGGTTGGACACCGGCGCGATGCTGAGCATCGGGCGCGAGCCGATCCGTGCCGACGACAGCTGCGCGACGCTGCACGACCGGCTGGCCACGCTGGGCGGGCGCCTGATCGTCGAGGCGCTTCAGGCCGTCACGCGCGGGGGGGGCGTGGCCCGGCCGCAGCCCGAGGCCGGCGTCAGCTATGCGCACAAGATCGCCAAGGCCGAGGCCGCGATCGACTGGCGCGAGCCAGCGGCCGTCATCGAGCGCCGCGTGCGCGCCTTTGACCCCTTCCCCGGGGCGAGCTTCGGCTGCGGGGGCGAGACGCTGAAGCTCTGGCGCGCCGCCGCCGTCGGCGACCGCGGCGCGCCCGGCACCGTGCTGGCGGTCGGCGACGGCCTGCGCGTGGCCTGCGGGGACGGGTCGCTCGAGCTGTTGCAGCTGCAGCGCCCAGGCGGGCGGCGCGTCGGCGTGCGCGAGTTCCTTGCCGGCCACCCGGGCTTGCAGCCCGGCCTGCGGCTCGACGCGGCCGCTTGAACTTCGCCCGCCGGGCCTGATCTACCGCGCCACGGCGCGTGGCGCCTCTCGGGAGACCGCATCCATGTTCAATCTGCTCAAGACCGCCGTGCTGATGGCCGCCATCACGGCGCTGTTCATGGCCATCGGCTCGGTGCTGGGCGGCCGGCAGGGCATGGCGATCGCGCTGGTGGTCGCGCTCGGCATGAATTTCTTCAGTTACTGGTTCAGCGACAAGATGGTGCTGCGCATGTACAACGCGCAGGAGGTCGACGAGCACAGCGCGCCGCAGTTCTACCGCATGGTCGCCGAGCTCGCGCAGCGCGCCGAGCTGCCGATGCCCAAGGTCTACCTGATCCGGGAGGATGCGCCGAACGCCTTCGCGACTGGCCGCAACCCGAGCCATGCCGCGGTCGCCGCGACGACCGGCATCCTGCGCGTGCTCTCCGAGCGCGAGCTGCGCGGCGTGATGGCGCATGAGCTTGCACATGTGAAGCACCGCGACATCCTGATCTCGACGGTCAGCGCGACGATGGCCGGTGCGATCTCGATGCTCGCCAACTTCGCGATGTTCTTCGGCGGGCGCGACCAGGAAGGCCGGCCGGCCAACCCGATCGTCGGCTTGCTGGTGATGCTGCTCGCGCCGCTGGCCGCCAGCCTGATCCAGATGGCGATCAGCCGCGCGCGCGAGTTCGAGGCCGACCGCGGCGGCGCCGAGATCTCCGGCGACCCGCAGGCCCTGGCCAGCGCGCTGCAGAAGATCCACCACTACGCCCGCGGCACCCACCTCGAGGCGGCCGAGCGCCACCCCGAGACGGCGCAGATGATGATCATGAATCCGCTGTCCGGCGGCGGTCTGCGCGGCTTGTTCAGCACCCACCCGTCGACCGAGGAGCGGGTCGCGCGACTGCTGGCGATGGCCGGTCGCTGAGCCGGCGCACTCAAGTCGCCGTGGCGGCGGCCGATAAGCAGGCGAACCCCTGCTTCGACTGCCATGCGTGCCGCCGCCCTCCTGCCCCTGATCCTCGTCGCCATCGCGCTGTCCGGCTGTGAGCTGCTCGGCGACTCGCCCGAGAAGCTCGCGGGGGCCAAGGAGGCCGACGGCAAGGCGATCGGCAGTGCCTGCCGGCATGCCGGGCGGGCCATCGAGGACTGCTACGTGCTGAACCCGAAGGCGCAGCGCGCCGCGGTCTTCGCCGGCTGGCGCGAGATGGACGAGTACATGCGCGAGAACAAGATCGAGGCGGTCGCGCCGGTGCTCGGCAAGCCGGTCGGCCGGGGGGCCGAGCCGGATGTGGCCGCGGTGGCCGAGCCGGCGCCGGCGGTCGAGCCCAAGCCGTCGGACAAGGCCAAGCCCCGGAACTCCTGAGGCGCCGCCGGCCGCTGGCGGCCGGTGGGACAATCACCGCATGTCGGCACGGTCCCTGCGCGCCACCCTGTCCCATCCCTCCTACCGCGCCGGCCTGCGCGACATGGCCGGCGTGTCGCTCGGCATCGCCGCCTGGGGGCTGGTCACCGGCGTCGCGATGGTCAAGGGCGGGCTGCCGGTCGGCATGGCGCTGCTGATGACCTTCACGGTGTTCGCCGGCAGCGCCCAGCTCGCGGTGGTGCCGCTGATGGTGCTGGGCGCGCCGGTATGGGTGATCTGGGCCACGGCCTTCTGCGTCAACCTGCGCTTCGTGATCTTCAGCGCGCAGTGGCGCCCCTACTTCATGCGCTTTCCGCGCCGCCTGCGGCTGGCCTTCGGCTACCTGGCCGGGGACCTCAACTACGTGCTGTTCATGAAGCGCTACGCCGAGCCACCGGCGCCGGGCGAGGCGCCGGCCGGGCAGATCGAGTACTTCCTGGGGTCGGTGAGTGCAAACTATCTGGCCTGGCAGCTGCCGTCGGTGCTGGGCATCCTGCTCGCCGAGGCGGTGCCGACCCAGTGGGGGCTGGGCTTTGCCGGCACGCTGGCTCTGCTCGGCCTGACCTATGCGCTGGTGTCCGATCGCGCGACGATGCTCGCGGCCGCCGTGGCCGGCGCGGCCGCGGTCGCCGCCTTCGCGCTCCCGCTCAAGCTCTACATCGTGGTCGCGATCGCCGCGGCGGTGTGCGTCGGCCTGCTGGTCGACGGTGGCGGCGATGCCGGGCGCCGGCTGCGCCGCGGGCTCGGCCGGCTTGGCCCGGCGAGGTGCGGCGCATGAACATGGGCGGCGGCGAGTTCCTGCTGACGATCGCCGGCTTGACCGTCATCACGGTGGTGACGCGCTCGTTCTTCTTCCTCTCCGAGCGCGAGCTGGTGCTGCCCGACTGGGCGCGGCGCGGCCTGCGCTACGCGCCGCTGGCCGCACTGGCCGCGGTGGTCGTGCCCGAGATCCTGATGAGCCAGGGGCGGCTGGTGGCCGAACCCTGGCTCGACGCCCGCATCCATGCCGCTGCCGTGGCGACGCTCTATTACTTCTGGCGCCGCAGCATCCTCGGCACCATCCTCACCGGCATGGCCGTGCTGCTCGTGTTGCGGCTCGGGCTGGGCTGGTAGCGGTCGCGCCTCTCCCTTTTTTCGTTTCGGAGTCTGTCCTTGAAGGTTCTTCGTTTCACCGATCTCGTCGAGCAGGGCCAAGTCGCCGGCCAGCGCGTCTTCATCCGTGCCGACCTCAACGTGCCGCAGGACGATGCCGGCCGCATCACCGAGGACACCCGCATCCGCGCCTCGGTGCCCTGCATCGAGCTGGCGCTGAAGGCCGGGGCCGCGGTGATGGTGACCTCGCACCTGGGCCGCCCGAGCGAGGGCGAGTTCAAGCCCGAGGACTCGCTCGCGCCGGTCGCGCGCCGGCTGGCCGAGCTGCTCGGGCGCAAGGTGCCGCTGCTGCGCGACTGGACCGAGGGTGTCGAGGTCGCGCCCGGCGAGCTGGTGCTGCTGGAGAACTGCCGCCTCAACAAGGGAGAGAAGAAGAACGACCCGGCGCTGGCCAAGAAGCTGGCCGGGCTGTGCGACATCTTCGTGCACGACGCCTTCGGCACCGCGCACCGCGCCGAGGCCTCGACCTACGGCATCGCGCAGTACGCCAAGGTGGCCTGCGCCGGCCCGCTGCTGGCGGCCGAGATCGACGCGATCACCAAGGCCCTCGCGCACCCGAAGCGCCCGCTGGTGGCCATCGTCGCGGGTTCGAAGGTCAGCACCAAGCTGACCATCCTGCAAAGCCTGGCGGCCAAGGTCGATGGCCTGATCGTTGGTGGCGGTATCGCCAACACCTTCCTGCTCGCGCAGGGCCTGCCGATCGGCAAGAGCCTGGCTGAGCCCGCCCTCGTCGACGAAGCCAAGGCGGTCATCGAAGCGATGAAGGACCGCCGCGCAGAGGTGCCGATCCCGGTGGACGTGGTCTGCGCGAAGGCGTTCAAGGCCGACGCGCCGGCCACCGTCAAGGCCGTGGCCGACGTGGCCGACGAC
>DATMJX010000027.1:0-20451 GCA_035553715.1 Methylibium sp. | reverse complement strand
GTCGCGACCGGCCGCCTTGGCCTGGTACATCGCGGTGTCGGCGTGGCGCATCAGCGTGTCCAGGTCCTCGGCGTCGTCGGGGAACAGCGCGATGCCGACGCTGCACGAGACCGTCAGCTCGGCCTCGCCGACGCGGTGCGGCGCGCGGATCAGCGGGATCAGGCGCTGCTCGACCACGTGCGCCACCTCCTCGACGCCGTGCACGCCGCCGAGCACGACGACGAACTCGTCGCCGCCGAGGCGGCTGACGGTGTCGCCCTCGCGCACGGCCTCGCCGAGGCGGCGCGCGACCGAGCGCAGCAGCCCGTCGCCGACATGGTGGCCGAGCGAGTCGTTGATGTCCTTGAAGCGGTCGAGGTCGATGAACATCACCGCGACGCGCTCGCCGCTGCGGCGCGCCTGCTGCAGCGCCAGGCGCAGCCGCTCGGTGCACAGCGCGCGGTTGGGCAGCTCGGTGAGCACGTCGTGCTCGGCGAGGTAGCGGATGCGCGCCTCGCTCTCCTTGCGGTCGGTGATGTCGACCGAGATGATGATGGTGTGCGACAGCCCGCCGTCGGGCTCGCGCACCGCGCTGGCCATCACCCAGGCCGGGTAGCGGCTGCCGTCGCGGCGGCGCATGCCGATCTCGCCGCTCCAGCTGCCACGCTGGGCGACGCCGAGCCACAGCTCCTCGAGCGCCGCGGCCTGGCGCACGTCGAAGAACAGCTCGCCGGGGCGCTCGCCCAGCACCTCCTGCAGCTCGAAGCCGGTGGCGCGCATGAAGGCGTGGTTGATCGTCAGGACCTTGTGCGCGCCGTCGACGATGACGATGCCCTCGCTGGAGGCCTGGAACACCTTGGCCCAGAGCTCGAGGCGGCGCTCCATCACCTTCAGGTGGTCGATCGGCGTGAAGGCGGTCAGCACCGCGTCGCGGCCCTCGAAGACGATGCGCCGCGCCGACAGCACGGCCCAGCTCGGCTGCTCGCCGACTTTCCAGCGCACCTCGAACTGGTCGACCGCGTCGCGGTCGGCGAGCTGCTGGAAGAAGCGCGCGCGCACCGCCGGCTCCAGGCCGGCGCGCCAGGGATCGACCTCGAGGCCGGCCAGCCAGGCAGCCGCCGGCGGGTTGGCGTGCAGCACCTCGTGGCCCGGCACCGCGGTGACGACCAGCGCGATCGGCGTGGACTGCACCAGCGCGCGCTGCGCCTCGGCGGCGCGCGCCGAGGCGGCGAGCTCCTTCTGCGTCTCGCGCTCGAGGTCGAGGCGGCCGAGCATCTCGTTGAAGGCGACGACGAGGCGGCCGATCTCGTCGTCGCTCTTCCAGCTCGCGCGCAGCGAGTAGTCGGCGGTGCGGCGCACGGTGTCGGCCACGTCGGCGAGCTTGGACAGCGGCCGCGCGATCGCGCGCGCCACGGTGGTCACCAGCCCGAGGATGACGGTCAGCAGCACCAGCGCCGTGCCGAGGTGCAGCCACATGCGCTGGAACAGGCCCTCGATGCGCGCGGCCAGCAGGCCATCGAGCGTCGCACCACCCTCGGACCAGGCGCGCTCGATGTCGTGGCGCATCGCCGCCTGCGCGGCGTGGGCGGCCTGCAGCGCGGCGGGGGTCGCGCCCTGCTCGATCAGCGCCCGCGCGCTGGCCCGGTAGCCGTCGATCGACTGCTGCAGCGCGACCAGCCGGGGGCGCAGCCGCTCGGCGAGCGCGGGCCGCCCGGCGGCGAAGGCCTCGGCATGGTCCTGGCCGATCGCCTGCGCGGCGGCATCGAGCTTGCCCTCAAGCACCAGGTACTGGGTGCGAAGCAGCGAGGCCGACCCGGCGGTCCGGCCCGCCGCGGTCTCGAGGTGCTCGCCGATCGCCTGCGACAGCTGCAGCAGCTCCGGGTAGCGCAGCACGATCAGCGACATCGTGTAGTAGCTGTCGAGATCGGGGTCGAGGATCAGGTTGGACTGGTTGCCGATGCGGGTGACGAGCTCGTTGCCGCGCATCAGCGCGCGCCAGACGGCGGCGCTGCGCTCGTCGGGAGCGCTGCCCAGCGCCTGCTGCACCGCGCTGCGGAAGGCCTCGCTGGGCTCGGCGCTCTGCAGCCCCTCGCCGTGGCGCCGCTCGGCCAGCTGCAGCGCGTGGTCGCGCACCGCGGCGGCGGCCACCGCCGGCTCGGCCGTGCCGTCCAGGCGTGCGACATCGAGCATGCCCTCGCGCACCGCGGCGATGTAGGCGTTGCCCTGCACCTCCTTGCGGGCGAAGTCGATCGCGAGGTATTTCTCGTTGATCAGGATGCTGCTGACGTAGATCACCGCGGACAGGTCCAGCAGGTAGATCAGCATCAGCTTGCGGCTGACACTCAGGCGGCCGAGCAGTCGAGCGAGAAGGTGGCGCATCGAGGGGGCGGGCTGGCAGCCCCGGGTCAGAAGGCGCCCGAGGTCACAAAGGAGTTGTCGGCCCCCTGCATGCAATCTTGAGGCCAGCCCTGTGGCGCGTCAGCCTCCGGACACCGCGTTCCTCGCTGCGCCGGCCGCGGCGCGGCGCGGCGCCGGTCGATCAGGCCGCCCCGCCCTGCACCGGATGGCCGGCCGCACGCCAGCGCAGCATGCCGCCGGCGAGGTTGGCGACCTGCGCGTAGCCGGCCTTGCCCAGCAGCGTGGCGGCCTGGGCCGAACGCGCACCGGAGCGGCACACCGTCACCACCGGGCGCGCACGGTCGATCTCGTCCATGCGCGCCGGCCAGTCGTCCAGCGGGATCAGCCGGGCGCCGGCGATGTGGCCGAGCGGGCCCTCGAACTCGTCGGCCCCGCGCACGTCGACGATCTGCACCGCCTCGCCGAGCTCCTCCAGCGCCTCGGCGTCGATCTCCCACAGGCCGGCGAAGGTCCAGGTCAGCCGGCCCCAGCCCGGCTCCTCGGGCGGCGCCACGTCGCCCTCGGGCCGGCCCACGCGCAGGTTGGCCGGCACCGCCCGCTCCATCAGCTTGGGGTGCGGCAGGCCGAGGTGGCTCATGTAGCCGGCGAAGTCGGCCAGGTTGCTGTCGCCGCCGAAGCGCGGGTTGTAGCGGCGCTCCTCGACGACGCTGGTGACGGTGAGGCCGCGGTAGTCGTGGCCCGGATAGAGCAGCGTCTGCGCGGGCAGCGACAGCAGCTGCTCGTGCACCGAGGCCCACAGCCGCGCCGGGCTGCCCTGCTGGAAGTCGGTGCGGCCGCAGCCGCGGATCAGCAGCGCGTCGCCGGTGAAGGCCAGGCTCTCGTCGTCGAGCACGTAGCTCAGGCAGCCGTCGGTGTGGCCGGGCGTGGCACGGGCGACGAGGTGGCGCGAGCCGAAGTCGATGCGATCGCCATGCGCGAGCGCGCGGTCCAGCCCCTGGGCCCCGCCGGCCGCGCTGCCGAGGATGCGGCTGCCGCAGCGCTGCTGCAGCAGCCAGGCGCCGGTCACGTGGTCGGCGTGCACATGGGTCTCGAGCGTCGCGACGAGCGTCAGGCCCAGCTCGCGCAGCAGCGCCGCGTCGCGCCGCGCATGCTCGAACACCGGGTCGATCAGCAGGGCGGCGCCGCTGCGCGGCTCGCCGAGCAGGTAGGTGTAGGTCGACGAGACCGTGTCGAAGAGCTGGCGAAAGATCAGCATGGCGACTCCCTCCGAGCGCCGATGCTAAGCCCTGCGCTAAGCTGCCGGCCATGAGCCGACTGACCCTCACCAAGCTGATCCCCCAAGGCCGCGGCCTGGCCGCCGCGCTCGTGAAGCGCGCGGCCACCGTCGAGCTCGACTGGGCCGCGCGCCGCCAGTCCCGTTTCGACGCCACCGATGCGCTGGGGCGCACGCTCGTCGTCGACCTGCCGGCCGGCAGCGTGCTGCGCGGCGGCGACGTGCTGGTGGCCGAGGACGGCTCGCTGCTGCGCGTGCTCGCGGCGGCGCAGCCGGTGCTGCAGGTCACGGCCTGCGCCTCGCACGGCTCGCCGGCCGACCTGCTGCGCGCCGCCTACCGCCTGGGGGCCCGCCACGTCGCGCTGGAGCTGCAGCCCGAGCGCCTGCAGCTCGAGCCCGACGCCGCGCTGGCCGAGCTGCTGCGCGCGATGCACCTGAGCGTCGGCGAGGCGCACGCCCCCTTCGAACCCGAGGCCGACGCCGATGCGGCCGGTGGCCACGCCCACGCGCATGCGCAGGGCCACCCGCACGCGGCTGCGCGCGGCAAGCCGGTCGGCATCGCGGTCGCCGCGGCGCCGCACGTGCACGGTCCCGGCTGCGGCCACGGTCACGGCCACTCGCACTGAGCACCGGCGCCGGCGGACGCCGGCGCGACGCTTCAGCGCCGGGCGCCCTCGCCTGGCTCGACGCTCCAGCCGCCACCGAGCACGCGGTACAGCGTCACGCCGTTCTGCGCCAGCTGCACGCGGCCCTGCACCTCGGCCTGCTGGGCCGCGAACAGCGAGCGCTGCGCGTCGAACAGCTCGAGGTGGCTGGCCGCGCCGTTGCGCCAGCGCAGCTCGGCCAGCGCGCTGCGCCGGCGCTCGGCCTCGGCCTGGGCCCCCTGGGCCGCGAGCTGCTCGAGCAGCGTGGCGCGACCGGCCAGCGCATCGGCCACCTCGCGGAAGGCCGACTGGATCGCCTTCTCGTACTGCGCGATGGCGATGTCGCGGTTGACCTCGGCGGCCTTCAGGTTCGCGCGGTTGCGACCGGCGTCGAAGATCGGCGCGAGCAGCTGCGGCGCGAAGCCCCAGGCGAAGTGGCCTCCCTTGAACAGATCGGCCAGCTCACCGCTGGCGACGCCGGCGCTCGCGGTCAGCGTCAGCTTCGGGAAGAAGGCCGCACGCGCCGCGCCGATGTTGGCGTTGGCGGCGATCAGCTGCTGCTCGGCCTGGCGCACGTCGGGGCGGCGCACCAGCACCTCCGAGGGCAGGCCGGCCGGCAGCCCGGGCAGACTGTCCAGCGCCTCGAGCGTGCCGGCGGCGGCCGGCAGCTCGATGGGCAGGGGCTGGCCGATCAGCAGCACCAGCGCGTTCTCGTCGAGCGCGCGCTGGCGTGCCAGCTGCGCCTGCGCGGCGCGCGCGGCCTGCAGCAGCGACTCGGCCTGGCGCAGCTCGAGCTCGGCGCTCGCGCCCTGCTCGAAGCGCAGCCTCACCAGCCGCAGCGAGTCTTCGCGGCTCGCGACCGTCGCGCCGGCCAGGCGCAGCAGCTCCTCGTCGGCCTGCAGCGCGAGCTGCGCGTTGGCAACCGCCGCGACGAGGCTGATCTGCGCCGCCTTGCGGGCCTCCTCGCTCGCGAAGAACTGCGCGGCGGCGGCGGCGTTGAGGCTGCGCACGCGCCCGAACAGGTCGATCTCGTAGGCGGTGAGCTGCACGCCGGCGGTGTAGAGGCTGTTCGTGCCGCCGCTGCTGCTCGGCTGGCGCGAGCCGGTGATCCCGGCGTTGACGCTCGGCCACAGGTCCGCGTTGCGCGCCTGCGCCTGGGCACGCGCGGCCTCGATGTTGAGCACGGCGACGCGCAGGTCGCGGTTGTTGCGCAGCGCGAGCTCGATCAGCGCGCGCGTGCGGGCATCGCGGAAGAACTCGGTCCAGGGCCGCTCGGCGGCGGCGGGCGCGCCGGGCACGGTGTCGGCCTCGCCGGCGCCGGGAAACTGCGCGGCCACCGGCGCGGCGGGGCGCTCGTACTCGGGCGCCAGCGAGGCGCAGCCGGCCAGCAGCGCGGCCAGCGCGAGGGGGACAAGACGGTGCGCGCTCATCGCTGCTCCTCCGCGGCCGGCGACAGGCGCGTCGGCGGCTCCTCCGACTCATGCGCGAAGCGGCGGCGCTGGCGCTCGCTGCCCTTGAAGAGGCGGCGCACGACGACGAAGAACACCGGCACGAAGAAGACCGCGAGCACGGTCGCCGAGATCATGCCGCCCATCACGCCGGTGCCGATCGCGCGCTGGCTCGCCGAGCCGGCGCCGCTGGCCAGCACCAGCGGCAGCACGCCGAGGATGAAGGCCAGCGAGGTCATCAGGATCGGGCGGAAGCGCAGGTGCGCGGCCTCGAGCACCGCCTCGACCAGGCCCTTGCCCTGGGCGTGCAGGTCCTTCGCGAACTCGATGATCAGCACCGCGTTCTTGGCCGACAGGCCGATGATGGTGATCAGGCCGACCTTGAAGTACACGTCGTTCTCCAGCCCGCGCAGGCCCGCGCCGGTCACGACGCCGAGCACGCCCAGCGGCACCACCAGGATCACCGCCAGCGGGATCGACCAGCTCTCGTACAGCGCCGCGAGGCACAGGAACACCGCGAGCAGCGAGAAGCCGAACAGGAAGATCGCGGTCGCGCCGGAGAGCTTCTCCTCGCGCGACTGGCCCGTCCACTCGTAGGCGAAGCCGGCCGGCAGCCCGGCGGCGAGGCGCTCCATCTCGGCGATCGCCGCGCCGGTGCTGACGCCGGGCGCGGGCTCGCCGGCGATGCGCATCGCCGGGTAGCCGTTGTAGCGCACCGTCTGCATCGGTCCGGTGACCCATTCGGTGCGCGCGAAGGCGCCCAGCGGCACCGGCTGGCCGCCGCCGTTGAGCGCGTTGATGCGCAGCAGGTCCTCGGGCTGCATGCGCGTCGGCGCATCGGCCTGCACGACGACGCGCTGCATCCGCCCGGCGTTCGGGAAATCGTTGACGTAGGACGATCCGAGTGCAGTGCTCAGTGCGCCGTTGATCGCCGCGAAGCTCACGCCCAGCGCATGGGCCTGGTCGCGGTCGATGCGCAGCTCGAGCTGGGCCGCGTCCTCCAGGCCGTCGGGCCGAACGACCGCGAGCAGCGGGCTCTTGGCCGCGGCGGCGAGCAGCTGGTTGCGCGCCGCCAGCAGCGCGTCGTGACCGGCACCGCCGCGGTCCTGCAGCCGGAACGCGAAGCCGTTGGCACGGCCGAGCTCGCGGATCGGCGGCGGGCTGACCGGGAAGATGAAGGCGTCGCGGATCGGCGCGAGCCCGCCGAAGGCGCGCGCCGCCAGCGCCTGCGCGGTGTGCTCCTTGCCGGGGCGTGTGTCCCAGTCCTTCAGCGTGACGAAGCCGAGCGCGGCGTTCTGGCCGGTGCCCGAGAAGCTGAAGCCGAGCACCGAGACCATGCTCTGCACCTCGGGCTGCGCGAGCATGTAGGTCTCGACCTGCTTCATCACCTCGAGCGTGCGGCCCTGGGCCGCGCCCGGCGGCAGCTGCACGTTGACGAGGATGTTGCCCTGGTCCTCGTTGGGCACGAAGGCGGTTGGGAGGCGGTTGAGCATCAGCAGCGCCGCGCCGATCACCGCCGCGTAGACGAACATCCAGCGCGGCGCGCGCCGCAGGAGGCGCGCGACGACACCCTCGTAGCCCTTGGCCATGCGGGAGAAGCCGCGGTTGAACGCGCCGAAGAAGCCGCCCTTGGCATGGTGGTGGCCGGCCTCGACCGGCTGCAGCAGCGTCGCGCACAGCGCCGGCGTCAGCGACAGCGCGAGGAAGGCCGACAGCAGGATCGACACCACCATCACCGCCGAGAACTGGCGGTAGATGTTGCCGACCGCGCCGCTGAAGAAGGCCAGCGGCACGAACACCGAGACCAGCACCACCGTCACGCCGACGATCGCGCCGGAGATCTGGCCCATGGCCTTGCGCGTCGCGGCCAGCGGCGACAGGCCCTCCTCGCTCATGATCCGCTCGACGTTCTCGACCACGACGATCGCGTCGTCGACCACGATGCCGATCACCAGCACCATGCCGAACATCGTCAGCACGTTGATCGAGAAGCCCATCGCCAGCAGCGCCGCGAAGGTGCCCAGCAGCGCGATCGGCACCACCAGCGTCGGGATCACCGTGTAGCGGATGTTCTGCAGGAACAGGTACATCACCAGGAAGACCAGCAGCACCGCCTCGACCAGCGTCTCGACCACCTGGCCGATCGAGATGCTGATGAACTTGGAGCTGTCGTAGGGGATGCTGGCCTTGACGCCGGCCGGGAAGTAGCGCGAAAGCTCGTCGACGCGCTGCTTGACCGCGGTGGCGGTCTGCAGCGCGTTGGCGGTCGGCGAGAGCAGCACGCCGATGCCGGTCGAGGGCTGGCCGTTGATGCGTGCGCGCGTGCCATAGCTCTGCGCGCCGAGCTCGACGCGGCCCACGTCCTTGAGCCGCACCGTCGAGCCATCGGCGTTGGCGCGCAGCACGATCTCGCCGAACTGCGCCGCGTCGCTGAGCTGGCCCTTGACGACCACGGTCGCGAAGACCGCCTGGCCCGGCACGTTCGGCAGCTCGCCGATCGTGCCCGAGGCGACCTGGGCGTTCTGCGCCGCGATCGCCGCGTTCACGTCGGCCGCGGACAGCCGGTAGCCGACCAGCTTGGCCGGGTCGATCCAGATGCGCATCGCGCGCTCGGTGCCGAACAGCTGGGCCTGGCCGACGCCGGGCACGCGCTGGATCTCCGGCAGCACGTTGCGCGCCGCGTAGTCGCCGAGCACGACCGGGTCGTGCGCGGGGTTGTCGGAGGACAGGATCACGAACACCAGGAAGTTCGGGTTCGACTTGTCGACCCGCACGCCCTGCTGCGTCACCGCCTGCGGCAGCCGCGGCGTCGCGCGGCCGAGGCGGTTCTGCACGTCGACCTGGGCCAGGTCGGGGTTGGTGCCAGGCTGGTAGCTCAGCGTGATCGAGCCGGTGCCGTCGGCCTGGCTGACCGACTCCATGTAGATCAGCCCGGGCGAGCCGTTCATCTCGCGCTCGATCACGCTGATGACGCTGTCCTCCAGCGTCTGCGCCGAGGCGCCGGGATAGCCGACGTTGACGATGATCGAGGGCGGCGCGACGGTCGGGTACTGCGCCACCGGCAGCTGGGTGATCGCGACCCCGCCGATCACCGCGATGAACAGCGCGATGACCCAGGCAAAGATCGGCCGCTGGATGAAGAACTGCGCCATGCGCGCCCCTTCAGCGGCTGGCCGCCGAGGCGGGCGCCGCGGCCGTGGCCGGCGCCGACGCGGCCCAGGCCACCGGCTTCACCGGGCCGGCGCCGCGCAGCTTCTGGAAGCCGTCGACCATGACCTGCTCGCCGGGCTGCAGGCCCTCAAGCACGACCCAGCGGCCCTCGCGCACACCGCCGATCCTGACCGGCCGCGTCGCCACGCTGCCGTCGGCGGCGACCACCTTGACCGTGTCGCCCGTGGCGCCGCGGCTGACCGCCTGCTGCGGCAGCAGCACCGCCGCGGGCGCCTCGGCCTGAGCGACGCGCACGCGCACGTACAGGCCCGGCAGCAGCTCGCCCTTCGGGTTGGGCAACTCGGCACGCAGCGTGATCTGCCCCGAGCTCGCATCCACGGTCAGGTCCGAGAACAGCAGCCTGCCCGGCCGTGGGTAGACGCCGCCGTCCTCCAGCACGACCCGCACCGCGGCATCGGCGCTGCGCAGCGTGCCAGCGGCCAGCGCGGCGCGCAGGCGCAGCACCTCGGCGGCCGGCTGGGTGAAGTTGACGTAGATCGGGTCGATCTGCTGCACCACCGCCAGCGGCGTCGCGTCGCCCTGCCCGACCAGGGCTCCTTCGGTCACCAGCGCGCGGCCGATGCGCCCGGCGATCGGCGCGCCCACCGACGCGTAGCCAAGGTTGATCTGCGCGCTCTGCACCGCGGCTTGGCCGGCGGCGACCTCGGCCTCGGCCTGCTTCTGGGCCGCGACCGCGTTGACGTACTCCTGCTGGCTGACCGCGTGGGCCTCGACCAGCGGCTGGTAGCGCGCCGCCTGGGCGCTCGCCTGCAGCAGGTTGGCCTCGGCGCGCGCCAGCGTGGCCCGGGCGCTGGCCAGCGCGGCGCGGTAGGGTGCCGCGTCGATCTCGAACAGCGGCTGGCCGGCCTGCACGTCGCTGCCCTCGCGGAACAGCCGGCGCTGCAGGATGCCGGCGGCGCGCGCGCGCACCTGGGCGACGCGGAAGGCCTCGGTGCGCCCGGGCAGCTCGGACTGCAGCGCGGCGGCCCCCGGCGTGGCGGTGACGACGCCGACCTCGGGGGGCGGGGGCGCTGCCGCCGCCGGTGCGCCGGAGCCGCCGCAGCCTCCCAGCGCCGCCAGCCCCGCGAGCGCCAACGCCGCCCCTGCGGCCCTCGTCCGCCCCGTCCACCCTGCCGTCATGACGCGCCTTTCGCCCAAGTCCGATCGATCTCGGGCTACTATACATACATGCGTGTATGTATGCAGAACGGAAGCTGAGACGCGATGCCGCGCCGCACCAAGGAAGACGCCCAGATCACGCGCGACCGGCTGCTCGACGCGGCCGAGCTCGAGTTCCAGCGCCGCGGTGTCTCGCGCACCTCGCTGCAGGAGATCGCGCGCGCCGCCGGCGTCACGCGCGGCGCGGTCTACTGGCATTTCAGCGACAAGGCCGACCTGTTCAACGCGATGATGAACCGCGTGGTCCTGCCGCTCGAGCAGGAGATCAAGCGCAGCGACGAGCCCGGCCTCGACGATCCGCTGGCGCAGATCCGCAGCAGCTTCCTGGCGGCGCTGCGCGCCACCGTCGAGGACCCGCAGGCGCGCCGCACCTTCGAGATCGCGCTGCACAAGGTCGAGTACGTCGACGAGCTCGACCGCGTGCGGCTGCGCCGCGTCAACGGCCTGCGCGAGCGCGTCGACCATGTCGAGCGGGGCTTTCGCCGCGTCACGCTCGCGCCCGGCGTGACGCCGCGCGCCGCAGCCCTGGGCATGCACTCGCTGGTCGACGGGCTGATCCAGAACTGGATGCTCGACCCCGGCTCCTTCGACCTGCTGCAGGTCGGCGCGCGGACGATCGACGCCTACCTGCGCGGGCTGCTCAGCGCGCCGCCACCGTGCGCAGCCGCCGCGCCACCCCGGCGAGCGCGAGCACCGCGATCGCCGCGCTGACGGCACAGGCCAGCGCCACGTCGCCGGCCGCCAGCGCCTCGCCGCGCAGCACCCGGTTCATCAGCGCCGACTGCGCCAGCGCCGGCACCCACAGGAACCAGCCCTGCTCGCCGCCCGGGTGGTAGAGCGTCACCAGCGGCAGCAGCGAGGCCGCCAGGATCACGCCGGTGTTGGCCGCCTGCGCCTCCTTGACGCTGCGGCAGCCGATCGCCACCGCCATCATCAGCGCCGACAGCGCCGCCGCCAGCGGCAGCAGCAGCACGAGGAACAGCGCCGCCTCGCGTGGGCCGAACACGAACAGCGCGCGCAGCGTCTCGCTGCGGATCAGCCACTGCGCCGGCAGGAAGCTCGCGACGCTGAGCAGCGCGACGAGCATGCCCACCGTCGCGACCGCGCCCCACTTGCCCAGCACCAGCGCCAGCGGCGCGGCCGGGTTGGCCAGCAGCGGCTCGAGCGAGCCGCGCTCGCGCTCGCCGGCGGTGGTGTCGAGCGCGGCGTTGAGCGCGCCGTAGAGCACCGCCATCAGCACGAAGAAGGGCAGCATCGCGGTGAACTGAGCGCCGCGTTCGCGCGCGCCGGCCAGGTCGCGCTCCTGCACGTCGAGCGGGCGCAGCAGCGCCGGCGGCACGCCGCGCAGCGCCAGCGCCAGCGTGCCGCGCTCGCGCGCGAAGCCCTCGAGCAGCTGGGCGAGCCGGCCACTGCCGGCCTCGGCGCGGCGGTTGCCGCTGTCGCTGACGATCGTCAGCGCCGCCGGTTCGCCGCGCGCGAGCGCGTCCTCGAAGCCGGGCGCGACGACCAGCACCGGCTCGGCGAGCCGGCGCTCCCTGAGCTGCGCCTCGTGATCGGGCGGGGCCTCGCGCAGCGCGTAGCCCTGGCGCTCGAGGTAGTTGCGCAGCGTCGGCGCCTGCGCCAGCCCCGCGGCGACGACGACGCGCTGCTCGGCCTGCTCCTCGAACTGGCCGACCAGGCCCGAGAGCAGCAGCAACGCCAGCGGCCCGACCAGCACCGCGCCGAGCAGCACCGCCAGCAGCGTGCGGCGGTCGCGCAGCGCGTCAACCAGCTCCTTGCGCAGCACCACCAGCGTCTCGGCCAGCGCCCTCATGCCGCGCCCCCGCCGGCGGGGAAGGCCAGCGCGACGAAGGCCTCCTCGAAGTCCGTGCTGCCGGCGCGCGCGCACAGCGAGGCCACCGTGCCCTCGGCGACCGAGCGGCCGCCGGCGACGATCACGACCTCGTCGCACAAGCGCTCGACCTCCTGCATCAGGTGGCTGGACAGCACGATGCACTTGCCACCGCCGGCCGGGCTGACCAGGTGGCGCAGCGTCTCGCGCAGCCGCCGCGTGGCCTGCACGTCCAGGCCGTTGCCGGGCTCGTCGAGCACCAGGTTCGGCGGGTCGTGCACCAGCGCGCGCGCCAGCGCGGTCTTCATGCGCTCGCCGAGGCTGAATCCCTCGGTGCGGCGCTCGAGCAGCGGCTTGAGCTCCAGCGTCTCGGCCAGCGCCTCGGCACGGGCGTGCGCCGCGTCGCGCGACAGGCCGTGCAGCGCGGCGTAGTAGACGATGTTCTCGCGCGCGGTGAGCCGCGGGTAGAGGCCGCGCGCGTCGCCGAGCACCCCCAGGCGGCGCAGCGCCGCGGCCGGCTCGCGCGCAACGATGAGGCCGTCGACCGTGACGACGCCCGCATCGGGCGTGATCAGGCCGGCGACCATGCGCAGCGTGGTCGTCTTGCCGGCGCCGTTGGCGCCCAGCAGCCCGGTGATGCGGCCGTCGGGGGCGGTGAAGGAGACCCGCTCGACTGCGAGCAGCTCGCGCGCCGCGTGGCGGCGCCACCACGGCCCGCCGGCGACGCGGAAGGCCTTGCGCAGCCCCTCGGCGCGGATCACGGCGCGCCTCCGGGGCGCGGCGGCTCGAAGGCGAGCGGGCGCGGGATGCGCGTCAGGCAGGCGGTGTCGAGCGCGAGCGCGTCGGCCTCGCGCTCGGCGTCGATGAAGCGGTGCAGCAGCTCGCGCGCGCAGCCCAGGCCGAGCACGCCATGGCCGGCGTGAGGCACCACGACATGGCGCGCCTGCGGCCCCAGCGCCGCGACGACGCGCTCGCCATGGCGCGGCGGCGCGACCGGGTCGAGCGCGCCGCTGAGGGCCAGCACCGGCGCCGGGCTCGGGACCAGGCGGCCATAGCCGGTCGGCAGCGCCGCGCGCGGCCAGTCCGGACACAGCCGCCGGTAGGGCAGCGCCGCGCTCTCGCCGAAGTCACCGGGCAGCGCGGCCGCGCCCAGGCCGGGGAAGTCCTCGGCACAGACCACCGAGAAATGCTGGCCGGTCGCGATCGCGCCGCGCCGCCCGCCACTGCCCAGCGCGCCGGGCAGACCGACCAGCGCCGCGAGCCGCCCGGCCATCGCCTCCTCGAGCGCATAGGGCAGCGCCGCGGCGATCGCCGGCGCGTACAGCGGCGCGCGCAGCAGCTGCGCCACCGCCGCGCGGTCCAGCTTCAGCGCGACGTCGCGGCCGCTGGCCGGGTCGGCGACGCGGACCTCCCGCGGCAGCGTCGCGAGCCAGTCGCGCCAGCGTGCTGCCAGGCGCGGGTGGCGGCGCGCGCAGGCCGGCTCGGCCGCGCAGGCGGCCAGCAGCGCGTCGAGCACCGCCGGCGTGTCGCGCGCCAGGCTGGCCGGCAGCACCATGTCGGCCGGTGCGACGCCGTCGAGCACGACGCGGCGCACGCGCTGCGGGAACTGCCGCAGGTACTCGAGCGCCGCGCGGGTGCCGTAGGACACGCCGACGAGGTTGACGCGCTCGGCGCCGAGCGCGGCGCGCACCGCGTCGGCATCGGCCATCGCCGTCGGCGTCGCGTACTGGCGCAGGTCGCCGTGCGGCAGCGCCTGCAGCCGCTCGCGGCAGGCCGCGACGCGCGCGATCTGCGCCTCGGCATCGAGCCGCTCGGGCAGCGGCAGCGCGGCCTCGTCCTCCTCCCCGCAGTCCAGCGGCGCGGAGCGCCCGGTGCCGCGCTGGTCGATGAAGACCAGGTCGCGGCGCTGGCCGAGCCGCCCGAGCAGCGGCGCGACCTGCCCGGCCAGCGCGATCGCGCTCTGCCCCGGCCCGCCGGCGAAGAAGAACAGCGGGTCGGGCCGCTTGTGCTGGGCGGTGGCCGGCACGACCAGGTAGTGCAGCTCGATGCGCGTGCCGTCGGGGCGCTGCGGGTCGAGCGGGCGGCTCAGCACGCCGCAGCGCACCGCCTGGCGCAGGCCGTCGACGCGGCACTCGGCCGTCGGGTCGGCCCGCGCGCCGCCCGCCAGCGCGGCGAGCAGCGGAAGCCACAGCGGCAGGCGTTTCATCGCGGCAGATTCTGCCCGCGCCGGTGGACAGCGACCGCGGCGGACCGACAATGCGGTCACCGTGTCGATCCGCCGCGAACGTCCATGACCGTCATCACCTGCATCGAAGACCTGCGCCGGCTCGCGCAGCGCCGCGTGCCGCGCATGTTCTACGACTACGCCGACTCGGGCTCCTGGACCGAGAGCACCTACCGCGCCAACGAGAGCGACTTCCAGGCCATCACGCTGCGCCAGCGCGTCGCGGTCAACATGGACGGGCGCAGCCTGCGCACGACGATGGCCGGCCAGCCGGTCACGATGCCGGTGGCGATCGCGCCGACCGGGCTGACCGGCATGCAGCATGCCGACGGCGAGATCCTCGGCGCGAAGGCGGCCGAGGCCTTCGGCATCCCCTTCACGCTCTCGACGATGAGCATCTGCTCGATCGAGGACATCGCCGCGAATACCACCGCGCCGTTCTGGTTCCAGCTCTACTGGATGCGCGACCGCGCCTTCATGGAGAACCTGATCGGGCGCGCCCAGGCGGCGCGCTGCTCGGCGCTGGTGCTGACGCTGGACCTGCAGGTGCTGGGGCAGCGCCACAAGGATCTGAAGAACGGCATGACCGCGCCGCCCAAGCCGACGCTCGCGAACCTGATCAACCTGGCGACCAAGCCGCGCTGGTGCCTGGGGATGCTCGGCACCCGGCGGCGCACCTTCGGCAACCTGGTCGGCCACGCCAAGGGCGTCAGCGACATGTCCTCGCTGGGGGCCTGGACGCGCGAGCAGTTCGACCCGCGCCTGGACTGGTCCGACATCGAATGGATCAAGCAGCGCTGGGGCGGCAAGCTGATCCTCAAGGGCCTGATGGAGGTCGAGGACGCCAAGCGCGCGGCCGACAGCGGCGCTGACGCGATCGTCGTCTCCAACCACGGCGGGCGCCAGCTCGACGGTGCGCCCTCGGCGATCGCCGCGCTGCCGGCGATCGCCGACGCGGTCGGCAAGGACGTCGAGGTCTGGATGGACAGCGGCATCCGCAGCGGCCAGGACGTGCTGAAGGCGGTGGCGCTGGGCGCGCGCGGCACGATGATCGGCCGCGCCTTCCTCTACGGCCTGGGCGCGATGGGCCAGGCCGGCGTCACCAAGGCGCTGGAGCTCATCCGCAACGAGCTCGACATCACGATGGCCTTCTGCGGCCGCACCAACATCCTCGACGTCGACCGCAGCATCCTGCGGCCCGGCAGCTATCCCGGCTCGCGCTGACGCCACGCGGATGAGGCCGCTGCTGCGCCTGGCGCGAGGGATCGACGCGCTCAACGAATTCGTCGGCCGCACCGTGCTGTGGCTGGTGCTCGCGGCGGTGCTGATCAGCGCCGGCAACGCGGTGGTGCGCAAGCTGCTGAACACCAGCTCGAACGCCTGGCTCGAGATCCAGTGGTACCTGTTCGCGGCGGTGTTCCTGCTCGCCGCCGGCTACACCCTGCTGCGTCAGGAGCATGTGCGGATCGACGTGCTGCTCGGCCGCTTCCCGCGCCGCACCCAGGTGGCGGTCGAATGCTTCGGCCTCGTCGCCTTCCTGCTGCCCTTCGTCGTGGTGGTGATCGCGCTCGTCTGGCCGCTCGTCGTCGGCGCCTATGTCTCGGGCGAGCGCTCGCCGAACGCCGGCGGGCTGATCCGCTGGCCGGTCTATGCGCTGGTGCCGGCCGGCTTCGCGCTGCTCGGGCTGCAGGGCCTGTCGGAGCTGATCAAGCGCGCCGGCTTCCTCGCGGGCCGCGCGCCGGACCCGGCGGCGGCACGCCCCGGCACCACGGCCGAGGCCGAGCTGGCCGAACAACTGCGCGCCGCCGCGGAGCGCCGATGATCGAGTTCTTGCAGGCCAGCATGGCGCCGCTGATGTTCGTCGGCCTGGTGCTCTTCCTGCTGCTGGGCTTCTCGGTGGCGTTCTCGCTGGCCGCCTGCGGCCTGGCCTTCGGCTTCCTCGGCATCGAGCTCGGGCTGCTGCCGGCTGCGCTGATGCAGGCGCTGCCGCTGCGCATCTTCGGCATCCTGCAGAACGACACGCTGCTGGCGATCCCCTTCTTCACCTTCATGGGGCTGATCCTCGAGCGCTCCGGCATGGCCGAGGACCTGCTCGACACCGTCGGCCAGCTGTTCGGGCCCATCCGCGGCGGGCTGGCCTATGCGGTGATCCTGGTCGGCGCGATGCTCGCCGCGACCACCGGCGTCGTGGCCGCCAGCGTGATCTCGATGGGTCTGATCTCGCTGCCGATCATGCTGCGCTACGGCTACGACCGGCGCATCGCCGCGGGCACGATCGCCGCGTCCGGGACGCTGGCGCAGATCATCCCGCCCTCGCTGGTGCTGATCGTGCTGGCCGACCAGCTCGGGCGCAGCGTCGGTGAGCTCTACAAGGGCGCCTTCCTCCCCGGCTTCGTGCTGACCAGCCTGTACCTCGCATTCGTGTTCGCGGTCAGCCTGTGGCGGCCGGCCTGGGTGCCGGCGCTGCCGCCGCAAGCGCGCACGATCCGCGAGGACGACGGCCGCGCGGGGCTGCGCTCGCTGGCCGCGCTCGCCGCCCTGTCGCTCGGCGCGGCGCTGCTGTGGACGCAACGACGGCCCGAGGCCGCGCCGACCGACGAGACGGTCGTGCTCGCGCTGTGCGTCGGTGTCGGCATGGCCTTCGCGCTGGCGCTCGCGAACCGCCTGCTGCGCCTGCGCCTGCTGTCGCGCCTGGCCGAGCGCGTGACCTTCGTGCTGATCCCGCCGCTGGCGCTGATCTTCCTGGTGCTGGGCACTATCTTCCTCGGCATCGCGACGCCGACCGAGGGCGGCGCGATGGGCGCGGTCGGCGCGCTCGCGATGGCGCTGGCGCGCCGCCGGCTCGGCCTGGCGCTGCTGCGCCAGGCGATGGACACGACGATGAAGCTGTCGTGCTTCGTGCTCTTCATCCTGATCGGCTCGACGGTGTTCAGCCTGGCCTTCCAGGGGGTCGACGGACCGAAATGGGTCGAGCACCTGCTCACCGGCCTGCCGGGCGGGCCGCTGGGCTTCCTGATCGTCGTCAACATCCTGGTGTTCCTGCTGGCCTTCTTCCTCGACTTCTTCGAGCTGGCCTTCATCGTCGTGCCGCTGCTCGCGCCGGTCGCGCAGGCGCTGGGCATCGATCTGGTGTGGTTCGGCGTGCTGCTGGCGATCAACATGCAGACCTCCTTCATGCACCCGCCCTTCGGCTTCGCGCTGTTCTACCTGCGCAGCGTCGCGCCGCGCGAGGACTACGACGACCGCGTCACCGGCCGCCGCGTCGCGAAGGTCACGACCGGGCAGATCTACTGGGGGGCGGTACCCTTCGTCGCGATCCAGATCCTGATGGTCGGCCTGGTGCTCGCCTTCCCGCAGCTCGTCGCCCGCGATGCGCCGGACGCCGACGCCGATGCCGACGCAATCCGCATCGAGGCCGCCCCCGACGAGCTGCGCCGCCTCGACGCGCCGCCGCTGCCCGATGCGCCGGGCGCGGTCGGCACCGCGCCCTCGGTGGGGCCCGGCGGCGAGGTCGAGTCGGCCGATGCCGACCCGATGAAGGCGCTGGAGGAGGCGCTCGAGCGCGAACGCAAGGCGCGCTGAGCGGTGGCGCGCCGCCGGTGCCTCAGAGCTTGAGCGACTGCATGTAGCCGTCGAAGCGCGCCTCGGTGAAGCGGAACCACAGGTTCTGGTCACGCCGGAACTCGGCGTAGTCGGCGTAGACCTTCTTCCAGTTCGGGTTCTTCGCCGAGAGATCGGCGTAGATCTGCATCGAGGCCTTGAAGGCCTCGTCCATCACCGGCTTGGGCATCGGCACCAGCTTGGCCTTCTGCGCGACCAGCTGCTTGAGCGCACCCGGGTTGCGCGCGTCGTACTTGGCCTGCATGTCGATGTGCGCATAGGCCGCCGCGGCCTCGAGGATGGACTTGAAGTCCGAGGTCAGCCCGGCCCAGGCCTTGGTGTTGATGAAGAAGTCGAGCTGCGGCCCGCCCTCCCACCAGCCGGGGTAGTGGTAGAAGGGCGCGACCTTGTGGAAGCCCAGCTTCAGGTCGTCATAGGGGCCGACCCACTCGGCCGCGTCGATCGTGCCCTTCTCGAGCGCCTGGTAGATCTCGCCGCCGGGGATGCTCTGCGGCACCACGCCCATCTGCTCCATCACCCGGCCCGCGAAGCCGGCGATGCGCATCTTCAGGCCCTTCATGTCGGCCAGGGACTTGATCTCGCGGCGGTACCAGCCGCCCATCTGCGCGCCGGTGTTGCCGCCGGGCAGGTTGAGGATGTTGTACTGCGCGTAGAACTCGCGCATCAGCTTCAAGCCGTTGCCCTCGTACATCCAGGCCGACATCTGGCGCGAGTTCAGGCCGAAGGGGATCGCGCAGCCGATCGCGAAGGTCTCGTCCTTGCCGTAGAAGTAGTAGGGCGCGGTGTGTGCCAGCTCGACGGTGCCGTTCTGCACGCCGTCGACGACGCCGAAGGCCGGCATCAGCTCGCCGCCGGCATGCACCGTGATCTGGAACTTGCCGCCCGACATCTCGGCGACGCGCCGCACGAAGGTCTCGGCCGAGCCGTAGATCGTGTCGAGCGACTTCGGGAAGCTCGATGCAAGCCGCCAGCGGATATTGCTCTGCGCATGCACCAGCGCCGGCGCCGCCCCGGCCGCCAGCACGCCGGCGAGGCCGGTCGAGTGCATGAAGGAACGGCGCTGCATGAAGATTCCTCCTACCTGGATGTCGTTGTCCGGCGCCTGCCGCACCGCTCGAAAAGATTCTAGGCAGCCCCCCTGGGGCCCCGTCGCGGGTTTACCCCTTCGGGCGCGCCACGAACGGCGCTCAGGTGCCGGCGATCTTCATGCGCTCGACGAGCACCGAGCCGATGGTCTTGCCGCCCAGCGTGTAGGCGTCGGCGCCGATCGCGACGATGCCGCGCAGCATCTCGCGCAGGTTGCCGGCGATCGTGACCTCGTGCACCGGGTGCACGATGCGGCCGTCCTCGACCCAGTAGCCGGCCGCGCCGCGCGAGTAGTCGCCGGTCACGTAGTTGACGCCCTGCCCCATCAGCTCGGTGACGAACAGGCCGCGGTGCAGCTTGCGCAGCATCGCGTCGAGGTCGTCGCCCGGCGCGGTGATGCGGCTGGTCAGCGCCAGGTTCTGCGAGCCGCCGGCGTGGCCGGTGGTGCGCAGCCCGAGCTTGCGCGCCGAGTAGGTCGACAGGAAGTAGCCCTGCACGACGCCGGCCTGCACGACCGAACGCGCGCGGGTGCGCACGCCCTCGTCGTCGAAGGGCGCGCTGCCCTTGCCCTTGGCGATGTGCGGGTCCTCGGCGATGTCGACGTGCCCAGGGAACACGGCGCGGCCCAGGCTGTCGGCCAGGAAGGTCGACTTGCGGTACAGCGCGCCGCCGCTGGTCGCCTGCACATAGGCGCCGAGCAGGCCGGCCGCCAGCGTCGACTCGAACAGCACCGGCACCTCGCAGGTCGCGATCTTGCGCGCGCGCAGCCGTGCCAGCGCACGCTCGGCGGCGTAGCGGCCGACCGCCTCGGGCGCGGCCAGCTCGGTGGGGTCGCGCATCGAGCTGTACCAGGCGTCGCGCTGCATGTCGCCGCGCACCGAGGCGATCGGCGCGATCGACAGCGAGTGCCGCGAGCTCGCGTAGCCGCCGCGAAAGCCGCGCGTGTTGCCGGCGTAGAAATGCGACTGCTGCGCCGAGATGCCGCAGCCGTCGGAGTTCGTGATGCGGCGGTCGGTCGCGAAGGCGGCAGCCTCGCAGCGCAGCGCGAGCTGCACCGCCGCGTCGGCGTCGATCGCCCAGGGGTGGTAGAGGTCGAGCTCGCGCGCCGCCTCGGCGGGGGTGGCCAGGTCTTCGGCCTCGGGCAGGCCGGCGGCCGGGTCCTCGGCGGTGAAGCGCGCGATGTCGTAGGCCGCGCGCACAGTCTGCTCGAGCGCGACGCGCGAGAAGTCCGAGGTGCTGGCATTGCCGCGCCGCTGGCCGAGGTAGACGGTCACGCCGAGCGACTTGTCGCGGTTGCGCTCGACCGTCTCGATCTCGCCCTTGCGCACCGACACCGACAGGCCGCTGCCCTCGCTGACCTCGGCCGCGGCGTCGCTGGCGCCGATCTGCCGCGCATAGCTCAGCGTGTCGTCGATCAGCTGCTCGAAGCGCTCGCGGCTGTGGGCGAAACCGTCGGTGGGAGAAGGCATGGTCGGAGGTCGTGAAGCGGCCGGAAGGTGGCGCGCAACTATGATAGCCAGCGGTCCCCGTCCCCATCCCCGCCTGCCTTGAACCCCGACATCCCCGACGACGACGCCACCGTCGAGCGCCCCAGCAAG
>DATMJX010000026.1:0-15165 GCA_035553715.1 Methylibium sp. | reverse complement strand
GCCCACGGCCGGTGCGGTCGTCGTGATCCCGGCGGGCCGCTCCGTGGTGCTCGACACGGCGCCGCCGACGCTTGCCGGCCTGCGCATCGAGGGCACGCTCAGCTTCGCGCGCCGTGACCTGGCGTTGAGCGCCGGCTTCATCGATGTCACCGGTGCGCTGCTGATCGGCACGGCGGCCGAGCCGTATGCGCACCGTGCGACGATCACGCTGAACGGCTTGCCCGCATCGGTCAATGACGGCGTGTCGCGCGGCATCATGGTGCGCGGCGGGCGCGTCGAGGTCTATGGCACGGTGCCGCAGCCGGTGTGGACCAAGCTCAATGACAACGCCCCCGCCGGGGCGACCGCGCTGACGCTCGCCCAGTCCACCAACTGGCGTGCCAGCGACACGGTCGCCATCGCGCCGACCGACTACTACGGTGTGGCCGCCACCGAGCGTCGCACCGTCGCCGGCGCGAACGGCAGCCAGCTGACGCTGAGCAGCGGGCTGGGTGCGTTCCGCTGGGGGCGCCTGCAGTACGTGACGTCACAGGGCATGAGCCTCACGCCCGAGGCCGGCTACACGCCGCCGGCGACGCCGGCACCGACGGTGCTCGACGAGCGCGCGGCGATCGGCAACCTCACGCGCAACATCGTGATCCAGGCGCCCGATGACGCCGCCTGGCAGACCGCCGGCTTCGGCGCGCACATCATGGTCACCGACCTGCGCTCGCGCGTCGTGGTCGATGGCGTCGAGATGCGCCGCATGGGTCAGGCCGGCGTGACGGGGCGCTACCCGATCCACTGGCACATGCTGAGCTACTCCGGCTCCGGCGCGCTGCTCGGTGATGCGACCGGCAACGCGATCCGCAACAGCGCGATCTGGAATTCGGCGAACCGCTGTGTCGTGCTGCACGCCACCAACGGGGTCGAGGTGCGCAACAACATCTGCCAGGACATCAAGGGTCACGCCTTCTTCCTGGAGGATGCGGTCGAGCGTCGCAACGTGTTCGAGGGCAACCTCGCGCTGATGACGCGGGCTCCGGCCAGCGGCGTGCGGCTGCAGGTGCACGAGGGCGAGATCTTCCAGGCCGGTCCCTCGGGCTTCTGGCTGACCAACCCGGACAACACCGTGCGCAACAACCACGCGGCAGACGCGGCGGGCAACGGCTTCTGGCTGGCCTTCCCGCGCCGTCCGCTGGGTTTGTCCTCGGCCGTCGCGATGCTGCCGGACCGTCTGCAGCACGGACCGTTCGAGCTCAATACCGCCCACAGCGCGCGGGGCCCGGGCGTGCTGCTCGACTGGGTGCCGATGAATGCCGCCGGCAACGTGACCACCAACCGCTACGTCGCGACCGTCGACGGCAGCGAGTGGAACTACACGAACCACGTGCGCATCAAGTTCCGCGCCATCACCTCGTTCAAGAACCGTGACGGTGCCTACCGCAACCGCGTGCATGCGCCGGATTACGAGGAATGGGTGGCCGCCGACAACGTCGGCGCGCAGATGGCCGGTCAGGGCGATGCGGGCAACATCGAGCGCGGCCTGTTCGTCGGCCGCAGCCTGAACAACCTGACGCCTTACCCGACTGGCGTGCAGCAGCCCACCGCCTTCGCGACCTACCACTCGACCTTCGCGATGCGCAACAACACGGTCGTCAACTTCCCCTTCGTCGCCGGCCAGATGAGCGGGATGATGAAGACGGACGACTACTACCTGCGCGGCATCGAGAAGGGCCCGGCGCGCAACCCCGGCAACCGCGAGATCAACAGCCACTCGGGCTTCCGCGTGCTGCCGCCCAACATGGATGGCCAGCCGCTGAACAACCGCAACTGGACGCTGTCCGGTGCGCTGTGGGATCCGTTCGGCTACTGGGGCCCCCAGGGCAACTACTGGGTCTATGACGTGCCCTTCCTGACGGCCGGCGCGAGCTGCGTGGCCGTGGCGCCCGCGGGCCAGAACGGGGTGAGCTGCAGTGGCCAGTTCTACGGCGTGCAGCGCTTCCAGACCGATTTCGACGACTCGGGCTACAACTTCCGTGCGCCGCTGGACATCGTCCGGCAGGCCGCCGACGGCTCGGCGATCGGCCAGTGGACGGTGGGCGACGGTGTCACCTCGGTGGGCTTCAACAACATGCGGCACTTCGCGGCCCGCACCGGGGCTCGCTACTCGGTGAACTTCCCCGGCCGGCCGATCCCGCGCTGGGTGCGCATGGACGTGACCAACGCCTTCCGTGCCGGCGACAACTTCGTGATGTCGGTGCCCCTCAGCGGCGCGCTGAACGCGACCGGCTACACCGTGGCGGGCTTTGAGCACAGCCGTGAGCAGATCCCGAGCTGGAGCAGCACCGACGGCCGACAGCAGTACGTGCGCCGCATGCAGCCGGCGGCCAGCCTCAACGAGGTGATCTCCTCCAGTGGCAACCGCGTGTGGCAGGACCGTGTCAACAACCGGGTGTGGTTCAAGTTCCAGGGCGGCCTGCCGTTCCCGTCGGAGAGCACGCTGGTGCCGAACAGCGACGCGGATCTGTACCGCACCTACAGCGTCGTGCTGTACGGGCAGTGAGTTGAGACCGGTGGCGGCTGCCTGGCCGCCACCGCCCTGAGCACCGGCCTCGGGCCGCAGACGCTGAGCGTCTGCGGCCTTTCTGTTTGGGGCTCGAGCGCGCGGTCGGCTGGAAAAGCGGCCCCGCGCCCCCGCTTCTCTCGACGAACCGGGGCGCCCGGCTTGGAAGAATCCTCCTCCAAGGACGATTCCGCACGAGATGGCCGACCAGGGCGCCCAGGACCGCAACCTTCCCGCGTCGGAGCGCAAGCTCCGCAAGGCGCGCGAGGAGGGCAATGTCGCGCGCTCGCGCGACCTGGGGCACTTCGGCGCCGTCGCGGCCGGCCTGCTGCTGCTCGCGCTGGCCGCCCCGGGGGTCGCGGGCTCGCTGCGCACGCTGCTCACGCAGGGCCTGCGCTTCGACGCCCGCACGCTGGCCACGCCGGCGAGCATGGGGGAGCGCCTCGTGGAGCTCGGCACGCAGTTCGTCGGGCTGCTGCTGCCGCTCGGCGCGGTGATGATGGCCGTCGCGCTGGCGTCCGGCTTTGCGCTCGGGGGCTGGAACTTCAGCCTCAAGGCGCTCGAGCCCAAGTTCGAGAAGCTCAACCCGCTGACCGGGCTGCCCAAGATGCTGTCGGCCGACCGGCTGGTCGACACGCTGCGCGCCTGCCTGCTCGCGCTGGTGCTGGGGGTGGTCGGTGGCTGCTACCTGGTCCTGCAGTTCGATGCCTTCGCCGCGGCGCTCTCGCTGCCGCTGCCGGCGGCGCTGTCGCAGGCCGGCGGCGACGTGCTGCGCGGCCTGGCCTTCCTGGTGCTGACGCTGGCGGTCTTTGCCGCGGTCGATGTGCCGCTGCAGAAGTTCCAGCATGCCAAGCGGCTGAAGATGAGCTGGCAGGAGTTCAAGCAGGAGCACAAGGAAGTCGAGGGCAACCAGGAGGTCAAGGCCAAGATGAAGGTGCGCATGCGCGAGATGGCCAACCGCCGCATGCTCGCCGAGGTGCCCAAGGCCGATCTGGTGGTGATGAACCCGACCCACTACGCGGTCGCGCTGAAGTACGACGAAGGCTCGACCGGCGCGCCGAGGGTCGTCGCCAAGGGGGCCGACCTGATCGCGATGCGCATCCGCGACACCGCCAAGGAGGCGAAGGTGCCGGTGCTGCAGGCCCCGGTGCTGGCGCGTGCGCTCTACGCCCACGCCGAGCTGGACCGCGAGATTCCGGTGGCGCTGTACGGTGCGGTCGCCCAGGTGCTGGCCTACGTCTACCAGCTGCGCGCCGCGCTCGCCGGCAGCGCGCCGATGCCCGGCGAACTGCCCGAGCTGCCGGTGCCGCCGGAGCTCGATCCGCACCACCGGCCGGCCTAGCTGCCGGGCACGGCGCCGATTAGCGCCGGCTTCGCCCCCTTTATTCCGCTCAAGTTCGCGCGGCGGCTGGCAAGAATCCTTGCACGACGGCCCATCCCGGTGCCGCTGTCCGTCGAAGCGAGCGCAAGCGCATGCCCCCCTTCATCGCCCCCCTGCAGGCCTGGCTCGGCCCCAACGCCCGGATGATCCGCAGCCTCGCGGTGCCGCTGCTGGTGCTGATGGTGCTGGCGATGATGGTGCTGCCGCTGCCGCCGCTGCTGCTGGACCTGCTGTTCACCTTCAACATCGCGCTGGCGCTGATGGTCATGATGGTGTCGGCCTACATGATCAAGCCGCTGGATTTCTCGGCCTTCCCGGCGGTGATCCTGCTGACGACGCTGCTGCGGCTGTCGCTGAACGTGGCCTCCTCGCGCGTCGTGCTGATGGAGGGCCACACCGGCCCCGGCGCGGCCGGGCAGGTGATCGAGAGCTTCGGCCACTTCCTGATCGGCGGCAACTTCGCGGTCGGCATCATCGTCTTCGCGATCCTGGTGGTCATCAACTTCATCGTGGTGACCAAGGGCGCCGAGCGCATCGCCGAAGTCGGCGCGCGCTTCACGCTCGACGCGATGCCCGGCAAGCAGATGGCGATCGACGCCGACCTCAACGCCGGCCTGATCGACGAGAAGGAGGCCAAGCGCCGCCGCGCCGAGGTGGCCAACGAGGCCGAGTTCTTCGGCTCGATGGACGGCGCCAGCAAGTTCGTGCGCGGCGACGCGATGGCCGGCATGCTGATCCTGTTCATCAACATCGTCGGCGGCTTCGTCATCGGCGTGGTGCAGCACAACCTCAGCGCCGGCCAGGCCGCCGACAGCTACATCCTGCTGGCCATCGGCGATGCGCTGGTCGCGCAGATCCCGGCGCTCTTGATCTCGGTGGCCGCGGCGATGGTGGTCTCGCGCGTCGGCAAGGAAGAGGATGTCGGCGAGCAGATCCTCGGCCAGGTGTTCAAGACGCCGAAGTCGGTGGGCATCGTCGCCGGCGTGATCGGCCTGCTGGGGCTGATCCCGGGCATGCCGCACCTCGTGTTCCTGCTGATCGCCGGCCTGCTCGGCTGGCTGGCCTGGTGGATGCACCAGCGCGCCGAGCGCGCCAAGATCCAGCCCGCGCCCGCCGCGCCCGCCGGCCCGGCGCCCGACGCCGAGGCGAGCTGGGACGACCTGCAGCCGGTCGACACCCTGGGTCTGGAGGTCGGCTACCGCCTGATCGCGCTGGTCGACAAGGAGCGTCAGGGCGACCTGCTCACGCGCATCAAGGGCGTGCGCCGCAAGTTCGCCCAGGACGTCGGCTTCCTGCCGCCGGCCGTGCACATCCGCGACAACCTCGAGCTGCGCCCCAGCATGTACCGCCTGACGCTGCGCGGCGCGGTGATCGGCGAGGGCGAGGCCTTCCCCGGCATGCTGCTGGCGATCAACCCCGGCCAGGTCAGCACCAAGCTGATCGGCACCGCCACCACCGACCCGGCCTTCGGCCTGCCGGCCACCTGGATCGAGGAGCGCCAGCGCGAAGCGGCCCAAATGGCCGGCTATACGGTCGTTGATTGCTCGACCGTCGTGGCGACCCACCTTTCACACTTGATGCAGGTGAATGCCGCCCGACTGCTGGGCCGCGTGGAGACGCAGCAGCTGGTCGAGCATGTGACGAAGTTGGCCCCCAAACTCATCGAAGACGTGGTCCCCAAGATGGTCCCGATCGCCGCGCTGCAAAAGCTGCTCCAGCTGCTGCTGGAGGAGGGCGTGCACATCCGCGACATGCGCTCGGTCATCGAGGCCCTGGCCGAGCACGTCGGCACCAACGCCGCGCTGGCCAACGACCCGCAGGAGCTCTCGCGCCGCATCCGCGTCGCGCTGGCGCCGGCGATCGTGCAGCAGATCTACGGCCCGGTGAAGGAGCTCGACATCATCGCGATCGAGCCCGAGCTCGAGCGCCTGCTGACCCAGGCCCTGACCTCGCCGCACGGCCCGATGCTCGACCCCGGCATGGCCGACACCCTGACGCGCCACGCCGCCGAGTCGGCGCAGCGCCAGGAGAACCTCGGCCACCCCGCCTGCCTGCTGGTGCCCGACGCGATCCGCGCGCCGATCGCCCGCCTGCTCAAGCGCGCCGCCCCGCGGCTGCGCGTGCTCTCGCACAGCGAGATCCCGGACACCCATTCCATCCGCATCGGCTCCGTGATCGGCGCCGCCGCCTGACCTTCACCGACCGCCTCCTCGGAGTCCCGCCATGAACTTCCAGCGCTACACCGGCAAGACCTCGCGCGACGCGATGGTGAAGGTGCGCCAGGCGCTCGGCGCCGATGCCGTCGTGCTGTCGACCAAGCCCTGCGCCGAGGGCATCGAGATCCTCGCGATGGCGCCCGGTGCGCTTGCCGCGATGGAGCGCGAGGCCGAGCACGCGCCGCAGGCCAAGCCGCGCGCGGCGGCCCGCGTCGCGGCGCCGGCCGCGCCGGTCCGCCCGGCGCCGCTGCCCGCCGCCGAGGTGAGCGAGGACGTCGAGCAGCTGTCGATGAGCACGCTGTCCTTCCAGGACTATGTGCGCGAGCGCATGCTCAAGAAGCGCGACGAGGCCCTGCGTGCCGAGGCCGACCTGCGCGTGCCCCCGCGCGCCGAGCCGGCGTTCGCGGCCCCGATCGACGACACCGACGCGGTCGCGCAGCGCATCGCCCAGCGCGCCGCCCAGCCGGTGGCGCCGCGCAACCCGCCGGTGCTGCGCGACACGGTCGCCTGCGAGGAGCCGGTCGCGGCACGCCCCGCGGCCCCGGCCGCGCCGGACATGACGATGATCAACGAGCTGCGCGCGATGAAGGGCCTGATCGAGGAGCGCTTCGGCGCCCTGGCCTTCATGGAGAAGCTGCAGCGCCAGCCGGCGCAGGCGCGCCTGACGCAGAAGCTGCTCGACTGCGGCTTCTCGCCGGCGCTGATCCGCAAGCTGGTCGAGGGCCTCGGCGCCGAAGTCGCCGACGAGCAGGCCTGGGCCGCCGGCATCCTCGAGCGCAACCTGCTGACCGGCGAGCACGACCAGGCGCTGGAAGACCAGGGCGGCGTGTTCGCGCTGATCGGCTCCACCGGCGTCGGCAAGACCACCTCGACCGCCAAGCTCGCCGCCGCTTTCGCCGCCAAGCACGGCGCTGGCAACCTCGGCCTGATCACGCTGGACGCCTACCGCGTCGCCGCGCACGAGCAGCTGCGCGCCTACGGCCGCATCCTCGGCGTGCCGGTGCACACCGCGCACGACCGCACCGCGCTGGAAGACCTGCTCGACTTGCTGTCGGCCAAGAAGATGGTGCTGATCGACACCGCCGGCGTCGCGCAGCGCGACGCGCGCACCAAGGAATTGCTCGAGATGCTCGGCCACCGCAGCATCCAGAAGCTGCTGGTCGTCAACGCCGCCTCGCAGGGCGAGACCATCGACGACGTGATGATTTCCTACCGCGCCGCGGCCTGCAAGGGCGTGGTGCTCAGCAAGCTCGACGAGGCCGTCAAGCTCGCGCCGGCGCTCGACGCGGTGATCCGTCATCGCCAGAAGATCGTCGCCGTCGCCAACGGCCAGCGCGTGCCGGAGGACTGGCACCGGCTGTCGGCCCAGGGCCTGGTGCACCGTGCGCTGCGCGCCGGTGGCAGCCCGGCCTACCTGTTCGATGCCAGCGAGATGAATCTGGTGTTCGCCGCGCCGCAGCCCGGCGCGCGTGCCGCCGTCCTGTGAGTGCCGCGATGAGCCTCTCCCCCGACCGCCGCCACGTCCTGCCGGCCACCGACAGCTGGTTCAACCAGCTCGACGAGCTGCCGGCACGCGAGATCCCGGCGCCGGCCGACCAGGCCCAGGGCCTGCGCCGGCTGTTCGCGGCGCACACGATGCGCTGCATCCCGATCGTCTCCAACCCCGCGATCGCCTTCGGCGGCGCGCTGCTCGAGCGCCTGTGCACGGTGTATGCCGAGCAGGGGCTGCGCACGCTCGTGGTCGACGCCGGCGAGCGCGCCCGCGCCCCGCGCGAGCTGGCGCGCTTCGACTTCGCCGAGGGCATCGAGCCGCTCAGCGAGCAGGTCAGCTACTTCGCCGCGCGTGGCCTGCCGCTGCGCCACGTGGACGCCAGCGGCTCGACCGCCGCCTTCCTCGATGCCGTGGCCGATGCCGCGCCCGACACCGATGTCATGCTGGTGCACGCGCCGGCCTCCGACCTCGCGCGCCTGTTCGCACGCCGCGTGCAGGAGCAGCAGGCCACCGCGCTGCGCCCGATCGTGCTGTGCGACGAGCACGCCGACAGCGTCACCCACGCCTATGGCGCGATCAAGCTGCTGGCCATGCGCGCCGGGCTGATGGCGCACGACCTGCTGATCAGCGCGCTGCCCGGCTCGCGCCGCGCGGCGCTGGTGGCCGAGCGCGTCGCGCGCTGTGCCGACGACTTCCTCGGCGCGGTGCTGCACGACTGGGTCGCGGTCGACCCGGCCGAGGCGCCGACCGACCGCCCCTCGCAGGCGCTGCAGCGCCTGGCGCGCGCGCAGTTCGCCGTCGCGCTGCCGCAGCGCGTCGGCGACAGCGGTTTCGCCGCGCTGGCCAGCGAGCCGCTGCGCAGCGCCTTGCCCGCCCAGCCGCCGCACGTGCCGCGCTGAGCCCCCGACCGAACGACCCGCCCGCCACGGAGCCGCTCTCATGTACACCGCCACCGGCCGACTCGACACCAACGCGATGCTCAAGCAGTACAGCCCGCTGGTGCGACGGCTCGCGCACCAGATGATCGCCAAGCTGCCGGCCAATGTGGAGATCGACGACCTGATCCAGGTCGGCATGATCGGACTGGCCGACGCGATGACGCGCTTCGACGCCGGCCAGGGCGTGCAGTTCGAGACCTTCGCGACCCAGCGCATCCGCGGCGCGATGCTCGACGAGCTGCGCGGCGCCGACTGGATGAGCCGCGGCAACCGCAAGCAGCAGCGCGAGATCGAGGTCGCGCTGCACAAGCTGCAGCAGAAGCTCGGCCGCGCCCCGCATGAGAGCGAGATCGCCAGGGAGATGGGCCTGAGCCTGGCCGACTACCAGGAGCTGCTCGGCAAGGTGCGCGGCACCCAGCTCGTCTACCTCGAGGACATGTCGGGCGACGACGGCGATGCCGACTTCCTCGACCGCCACATTGCCGACGAGGACGCGAGTCCGGTCGCGCTGCTGCAGGACCGCCGCATGCGCGAGGCGCTGGTCGCCGCGATCAAGCAGCTGCCCGAGCGCGAGCAGTACGTGATGAGCATGTATTACGATCAGGACATGAACCTGAAGGAGATCGCGGCGGTGCTGGGCGTGACCGAGTCGCGCGTGTGCCAGCTGCACAGCCAGTCGATCGCCCGGCTGCGGGCGAAGATGCGCGAGCACTGAGCCGCGCTCACAGACCCCCTCGCCGGAGACAACGAGGTACCGATGCTGCAACTTTTCAAGAGCAAGCGGGGCCCGCTCAGCCGGCCCGAGGCCGTCGTGCCCGCCGTCGCCGCGCCGGCGCCGGACCTGCGCCGTGCCATCCAGGGCATCGCCGAGGCCGCCTCGCGGCTCGGCCGTGACGCGGCCGAGGTGCGCGGCCTGATCGACGACACCGGCCGGCTCAACCAGCAGCAGGCCCAGGCCGTCGAGGCGCTGGGCACGCAGCTCGAGGAGGTGCAGCGCGCCCAGGGCGGCATCGGCGCCACCACCACCGAGAGCCTGCAGGCCGTCGAGCGCGCGCGCGCCGCGGTCGAGCAGGTCGGCGCCGAGGTCGGCGGCATCGTCGACACGCTGCGCCAGGTGGCCGATGCCGCCAGCCAGATCACCCAGATTGCGCTGCAGACGCGGCTGGTCGCCTTCAACGCCTCGGTCGAGGCCAAGCGCGCCGGCGAGGCCGGGCGCGGCTTCGCGGTCGTGGCCGACGCCGTCAAGGACCTGTCGGCCCAGGTCGAAGCCTCGTCCAAGGCCATCATGGGCACGGTCGCCGACCTCGATGCGCGCGTCGGCGTGCTCGCCAAGGAGATCCAGCTGCGCGAGGGCCGTGGCCAGCAGGGGGGCTTCCACCGTGCGCTGGCCGAGGTGCAGGACGGCGTCAGCCACATCGCCGACGCGGCCGCGCGCAGCCGCGCCACCTGCGACGGCCTGACCAGCCAGATGGCCGGCATCCAGCGCGAGATGCAGCGCGCCACCGACGCGCTCGGCCAGGCCAACAGCCGCAGCGAGGCCTTCCTGAAGGTCAGCGAGAACATGATCGAGGTCGTCGCCGGCTGCGGCATCGACACCGAGGACACGCCCTACATCCGCGGCGCGCAGGAGGCGGCCGCGCAGATCAGCAAGCTGCTCGAGGACGCGGTGCGCACCGGCACGATCGGCGAGGCCGAGCTGTTCGACGAGCAGTACCGCCCGGTGCAGGGCAGCGACCCGCAGCAGCACCTGACGCGCTACAACGAGCTGACCGACCGCCTGTTCCCGCAGGTGCAGGAGCGCATGCTTGCGCTGAGCACCAAGGTGGTCTACTGCATCGCGGTCGACCGCAACGGCTACATCCCGACCCACAACCGCCAGTACTGCCAGCCGCAGCGTCCCAACGACCCGGTGTGGAACTTCGCCCACAGCCGCCACCGCCGCCTCTTCACCGACCGCACCTGCCTGGCGGCGGCGCGCAACACCCGGCCCTTCCTGCTGCAGACCTACCGCCGCGACATGGGCGGGGGCAACCTGATCGTGATGAAGGAGGCGGCCGCGCCGATCACCGTCAACGGCCGCCACTGGGGCGGCATGCGGCTGGCCTTCCAGTTCTGAGCCGCGGGCCGCGCCCGCGATCCTCCGACCACGGCGCCCTGCGGGGCGCCGTTGCGCTGGTGCGCCCGACTGTTGCGCGGCGTCAACCCGGCGGCGGCTTTCAAGATTTTCTCTATTGGGGGCGCTCTCGAGCGCTCCTAGAGTCGCGGCCGCTCCCGAAGAACTATGCGCCGTGCGCTCGAGGCCCCCATGTCCTGCCGTCTTTCCCCGCCGCTGAACCCGCTGCTGGCCGCCGCCCTGTGGGCCGTCGCGCCCGCGCTGCACGCCCAGTCGGCGGCGCTCGACCCCGTCGTCGTGACCGGCAAGGGCTTCGAGCAGCGCCTCTTCGACACCCCCTACTCGGCCGGCGTCGTCGACGCCGACGCGCTGCGCAGCGGCGGCCTGATGGTCAACCTCAGCGAGGCGATGGCCCGCGTGCCGGGCCTGACGGTGGCCAACCGCAACAACTACGCCCAGGACCTGCAGATCAGCTCGCGCGGCTATGGCGCGCGGGCGACCTTCGGCGTGCGCGGCATTCGCCTCTACAGCGACGGCATCCCGGCGACCATGCCCGACGGGCAGGGCCAGGTCTCGCACTTCGACCTCGCCGGCGCGCAGCGCGTCGAGGTGCTGCGCGGGCCCTTCTCGGCGCTCTACGGCAACAGCTCCGGCGGCGTGATCGCGCTGTTCAGCGCGCCGATCACCGAGCGCTACGGCCAGCTCGACCTCGACGTCGGCCGCTACGGCACGCGCCAGCTGCGCGCGACGGTGCAGGCGCCGCTGTCCGACACCCCGGGGCGCGGCTGGGACCTGCGCGCCAGCCTCAGCCGCTTCGAGACCGACGGCTTTCGCCCGCAGAGCGAGGCCGACCGCACGATGGCCAATGTGCGCCTCGGCTGGAGCGGCGAGCGCGACAGCCTCGTGATCGCGCTCAACCACCTCGACCAGCCCGCGCTCGACCCGCTGGGCCTGAACTACGACGACTTCCGCGACGACCCCTACCAGACCACTGAGGTCGCCACCACCTTCAACGTGCGCAAGCAGGCCGAGCAGGACCAGATCGGCGCGCACTGGCGCCATCGCTTCGAGGACCGGGGCGCGCTCAGCGAGAGCGCGGTCACGGCCTACTACGGCCAGCGCTCGGTCACGCAGTGGCAGTCGATCCCGATCCTGACCCAGCGCAACCCGGGCCTGCCGGCCTCGGTCACCGAGCGCCAGCCCGGCGGCGTGATCGACTTCGACCGCGACTACCTCGGCCTCGACGGCCGCCTGATCTGGCGCTGGAGCCTCGCGGGCGAGCGCAGCGCGCAGTTCGTCGCCGGTGCCGCCTACGAGCGCAGCAGCGAGGACCGGCGCGGCTACGAGAACTTCCGCGGCGACCCGCTGGCGCCGACGGCCGTCGGCGTCACGGGCCTGCCGCGGCGCGACGAGAAGAACCGGGTCGACACGCGCGACGTCTACGCCCAGGGCAAGCTCGAGTTCGTGAAGGACTGGTTCGCGACGCTCGGCCTGCGCCACGGTCAGGTCGACTTCCGCTCCAAGGACCACTACATCGTCGGCAGCAACCTCGACGACTCGGGCTCGCTCGACTACCGCTACACCAACCCGGTCGCGGCGCTGCAGTGGACGCCCACGCCGACGCTGAACCTCTACCTCAGCGGCGGCCGCGGCTTCGAGTCGCCGACCTTCAACGAGCTCGCCTACCGGCCCGACGGCGGTTCCGGCTTCAACAGCGCGCTCGACGCGCAGACCAGCAAGCAGCTCGAGCTCGGCGCGAAGTGGCGCCTGCCCGAGCAGGGCCTGTCGATCGACATGGCGGTGTTCGAGTCGCGCACCGACGACGAGCTCGGCGTGGCCACCAACTCGGGCGGCCGCTCGACCTTCCAGAACGTCGGCAAGACGACGCGGCGCGGCGCCGAGCTGGCCGCCGGCTGGCAGATCGACCGCGCCTGGCGCGCGGTGCTGGCGCTGACCTACCTGAAGGCGACCTACGACGACGACTTCGAGACCTGCTACGGCGTGGCGCCGCCGTGCCGCAGCGACTCGGTCAAGAACGTCGTGCGCGCGGGCAGCCGCATCGCCGGCACCTCGCCGCGCAGCGCCTACGGCGAGCTGGCCTGGCGCCCGGGCGGGCGCGAGGCCACCGAGCTCGCCGCCGAATGGCGCGCGCAGGGCCGCGTCACGACCAACGACCTGAACGCCGACGGCGAGCCCTCGGACCACGCCGCCGGCTGGTCGACCGTCGCGCTGCGCGCGCGGCAGGTCTACGCGATCGCGGCGCAGAGCCGGCTGGAGCTGCTGGCGCGCGTGGACAACCTGTTCGACCGCGAGTACGCCGGCAGCGTGATCGTCAACGAGGGCAACCGCCGCTTCTACGAGCCGGGCTCGCCGCGGGCCTGGTACCTCGGGCTGAAGTGGCGCCAGGGCTTCTGAGCGGCTGAGCGGTGAGCCAGGGGCGCCGATAGACTGCGGCGGTGCCCGCCACCGCGCTCGCCCTCGTCCTGGCCGCCGCCCTCTGCCACGCGCTGTGGAACCTGGCGGCCAAGCGGGCCGGGGGCGACCAGCGCTTCGTGCTGCTGGTTGCGCTGCTGGTCGCGGTGCTGTGGGCGCCGCTCGGGCTGTGGGCCGCCTGGGGTGTGCTGCCGACATGGGGCTGGCTCGAGTGGGGCGTGATCCTCGCGAGCGCGGTGACCCATCTCGCCTACTTCACGGTGCTGCTGCGTGGCTACCGGGTGGCCGACCTCACCGTGGTCTACCCGGTGGCGCGCGGCACCGGGCCGCTGCTGAGCTCGGCCGCCGCGGTGGCGCTGCTCGGCGAGACGCTGTCGGCCGGCGGCCTGGCCGGCGTCGCGGCCATCGGCGCCGGCGTGTTCCTGATCGCCGGCGGGCCGCGGCTGCTGCGCGCGCTGCGCGGCGCCGAGAGCGACCCCGCGCAACGCCTGCGCGTGCGCCAGGGCATCGCCTGGGGCGCGGCCACCGGCCTGTGCATCGCCGCCTACACGGTGATCGACGGCTACGCGGTGATGGTGCTGGCGCTCTCGCCGATCCTGGTCGACTACTTCGGCAACCTGCTGCGCATCCCCTTCACGCTGCCCGCGGCGCTGCGCGACCGGGCCGCGACGCGCGCGGCCTGGCGCGCCAGCTGGCGCGCGGCGCTGGTGGTCGCGCTGCTGAGCCCGGCCGCCTACATGATGGTGCTGTTCGCGCTGCGGTTCGCGCCGCTGTCGCACGTGGCGCCGGCGCGCGAGGTCTCGATGCTGTTCGCGGCGCTGCTCGGCGGGCGGCTGCTCGGCGAGGGCGACACGCGGCTGCGTCTCGCCGGGGCCGGCTGCATCGCGCTGGGCGTCGTCGCGCTCACCGCCGCCTAGCGCCGGCCCTGGCGGGGCCCAGCCGCTCCCCGGCCGGCCCCCCGCGGCCCGCGGGCCGCCGTCAGCGCCCGAACAGCCCCTTGATCATGCTGCCGACGCCCTCGACGACGCCGCTGACGCTGACGCCGAGCTTCTCCGCCAGCGCGGACGCGACCCGCGTCGCGAGGTTCTCGTTGAGCGAGAAGGCCGGGTCGTCGAGCCGGCCCTCGAGCGTGAAGTCGAGCTCGATGCGGTCGTTGCGGCTCATGAAGGCCAGCACCGCCTGGCGCGGCACGCCGGCCAGGCCGCCGGAGCCGAGCTCGAGGCCGGTCAGCGTCAGCCGGCCCGGCGCGTGCAGCTGCTGGCGCTGCACCACCGGCGCGAGATCCAGGTCCATGCGGCCGCGCTTGACGCCGCCGTCGGCCACGTTCATCAGGTAGGGCTGCAGCGCGCGCAGGTCGACGCGGCGCAGCGCCAGCTTCAGCGTCGCGTCGCGCGTGGCCGGCGTGAGCTCGCCCTCGAGCGCGAGCGTGCCATCGCTGCGGCCGTCGGCGGTGCTGCCCTTGACGGTTGCGCGCAGCTGCAGCGCGACCGGCGTCTCGAGCGCCGGCAGCGCCAGCGGGCCGATCGTCGCCTCGAAGTCCGTCAGCCGCACCGCCAGCGGCGGCCGGCGCACCGAGGCGTCGAAGAACGCGACCTCGCAGCGCCGCAGCTCGATGCGCTCCAGCGTCAGCGCCAAGCCGGGGCCGCTCTCGGCGGTGTCCGCCGCGGCGGCCGGCTCGCCCAGCAGCGCCGGCAGCACGCGCAGCCGGCCGCTGCGCTCGCGCAGCAGCGACACATAGCCGTCCTCCACGAGCACCTGCCCGACCGCGAGGCGCCCGCGCAATGCCGCCCACAGGTCCGGCCGCACGACGACGCGGGCGGCGCGCAACTCGTCGGCGGCCGGCCAGCCCGGCGCCGCGCTCACGCGCAACTCCCGCAGCTCGACCCCGCCCCAGCCGAGCGTGAGCGCGGCGACGCTGCCGCGCGGTCCGAGCGCGTCGCGCACGCCCTGCTCGAGCTGGCGGGCCGCGAACCACCAGGCCGCGGCGGCCAGCGCGCCCAGCAGCAGCGCCACGGCGGCGGCGGCGATCAGCAGGCGGCGGCGCGGC
>DATMJX010000025.1:0-7363 GCA_035553715.1 Methylibium sp. | reverse complement strand
CCGCTTTGCAGCGAGTTGTGACAACTTTTGCGGGGCCGAAAATCGGGTATTTCGGTGACTGTCTTTATTAGTCGTATCACTGCTGCGCTTCTCGATGGCCAGCGTGCGAAAGCCCATCTGCAGGCTGGTCAGCGTGGCCAGCAGCGTGGTCGGGCCGGCGAGCGTGACGCGGTGCTCGCGCTGCAGCGCCTCGGCCAGGCCGGGACGGCGCAGCGCCTCGGCATACAGACCCTCGGTGGGCACGAAGAGGATGCCGAACTCGGTGGTGTGCGGCGTAGCGATGTATTTCTCGCGGATGGTCCTGGCCTCCAGCCGCAGACGCTGCTCGATGGCCTTGGCCGCGGCCTCGGCGGCCGGCGCATCGGCGCGCTCCTGCGCATCGAGCAGGCGCTCATAGTCGTCGCGCGGGAACTTGGCGTCGACCGGCAGCCAGACCGGACGTCCATCGGCGCCACGGCCGGGGAACTTGATCGCGAACTCGACCCGCGCGCCGCTGCCCGGCACGGTCTCGACGTTGACGCCGTACTGCTCGGGCGTGAACACCTGGTCGATCAGCGCGGCGAGCTGGACCTCGCCGAACACGCCGCGCGTCTTGACGTTGGTCAGCACGCGGTTGAGCGAGCCGACGTCGCGCGCCAGCGTCTGCATCTCGCCGAGGCCGCGGTGCACCTGCTCGAGCCGCTCGGCAACCTGCTTGAAGCTCTCGCCGAGGCGCTGCTCGAGCGTCGCGTGCAGCTTCTCGTCAACGGTGAGGCGCATCTGCTCGAGCTTCTTCTCGTTGTCGGCCGCGAGCGAGGACAGCTTCTGCTCGACCGTCACGCGCACCTCGGCGAGACGGCGCTCGTTGGCCTCTGACAGGGCGCGCAGCTGCTCGACCAGCGCGTCGCCGAAGCGCTTGAGCGCGCCGTCCTGCGCCTCGCGCGCGGCCAGCGCGCCTTGCCCCAGCGACTCGGTCGTGTGGCGCAGCGTGTCGGCGAGCGACTGCTGCAGCGTCGCGAGCTGCACACGGAAGGCGTCGAGCTGCTCGTTCTGCGAGCGCGTCGCGTCGCCCGACTGCGCGACCAGGGTCTGCTGCAGCACGCCGATCTGCTGAACCAGCTCGCCCCGGGTCGACCGCGCCGCCTCCTGCACGTCGCCGCCGATGCGGCGGGCGAGTGCCTCGCTCGCCTCCTGCGGGGGACGCCGCAGCGCGAGCCAGGCGAGCAGCAACAGGTTCAGCGCGGTCAGCGCGATCAGCAGCGGGAGCATCCAGTCCATCGCCGCGATTCTCGCAGCGCCCCCGCGATCACCGCTGCGCGCCGCGGCGGTAGATCAGGTGGTAGACCAGGCCGACGAGCACGCTGCCGCCCACCAGGTTGCCGAGCACGACCGGCAGCAGGTTCCCCGCGAAGCCGGCAAGCGTGATCGGCGCGGCGCCCTCGACCGTCACCCCCGAGGACTGCAGCCACGCGCCGAGCGGGATCAGGTAGAAGTTGGCGATGCTGTGCTCGAAGCCGGCCGCGACGAAGGCCGAGATCGGCAGCACGATGGCCACCGCCTTGTCGACCACGCTGCGCCCGGCCATCGCCATCCACACCGCCGCGCACACCAGCACGTTGCACAGCGCGCCGCGGAAGAAGGCCTCCCCGACGGGCAGCGCGACCTTGGCCGCGGCAATCTTGACGTAGGCCTGCGCGACCAGGCCCTGGTTCATCTGCGCATGGCCCGACAGGTAGACCATCGCCGCCAGCCCGAGCGCGCCGACCAGGTTGGCCAGCCCGACCACCGCCCAGTTGCGCAGCAGCTCGCCGCTGCCGATGCGCCCGTCGGCCCAGGCCATTGCGAGCAGGTTGTTGCCGGTGAACAGTTCGGCGCCAGCCACCACCACCAGCAGCAGCCCGAGCGAGAACACCCCTCCGCCGAGCACCCGCGAGGCCGCGAAGCCCAGCGCCGGGTCGGAGACGACGATCACGTAGTACAGCGAGCCCAGGCCGATGAAGGCGCCGGCCAGCACGCCCAGCAGCGCCATCTGCAGCAGCGGCAGCCGCGCCTTCGCGACGCCGACCGCCTCGACACGGGCGGCGATCTCGCTCGGCGAGAAGGCGTCGAAGCCGTAGAGCTCGGCCATGCCCGCTCAGCCCCGGCCGGCCTGGGCCTCGGCGAAGTACTGCTCGAGCGTGATCTCGCCGCCCGCCGCGCCGACGCGGCCGCTGTCCCGGGCCGGCAGCACGTCCTGGAGGGCGTCGATGCGCTTCCACTTCGCCAACGGCGCACAGCCGGCGGCATCCGGCACATAGGGCGAGGCGTCGACGCGCCGGTAGCGGTGCACGTAGCGCGGGCAGTTGATGAAGAGCTGCGTCACCGCGATCTTCACCACCAGCTCGGCGCCGGGCCAGCGCGCCAGCGTCTCGGCGTCCGAATGCAGCGTGGCCTCGCCGTGCAGGCGCAGCCGGTGCGGGGTCTCGAAGTCGAGGAACAGCAGGCCGACCTTGGACGCCGACGCGATGTTGCCCATCGAGAAGTACATGCCATTGCCGTCGTAGCTCGGGAAGCCGACGGTGCGTGCATCGAGCACCTGCACGAAGCCGGGCTCGCCGCCCTTGTAGGAGCAGCTCGGCTGGCCGTTCGCGTCCACCGTGGACAGGAAGAACATGTCGCGGCTCTCGATGAAGGCCTTGTCGTCATCCTGCACCTCGGCGTGCACGGTGATGCCGGCGACGCGGTCGGCCAGGCCGCGGGTGTCGAAACGATCCTGCAGCGCGCGCTGCTCGCCATGGAAGAAGTCGGCCATGTGCCCTCCTCGTGTCGGAGCCGCGACGCTAACCCCTCAGCGGCCGGCCAGCACCTCGGGGTTCACCGGTGTCGGCGGACGCCCGGCCTGTGCTCCGCATCCGAGCGCGGCGACCAGGTTCGCCGCGGCCAGGTCGGCCATCGCGCGGCGCGTCTTCGCCGAGGAGCTGGCGATGTGCGGCGTCAGCACGACGTTCGGCACCTCCAGCAGCGCCGGGTTCAGCCGGGGCTCGCCCTCGTAGACGTCCAGCCCGGCGGCGGCGATGCCGCCGGCCTTCAGCGCCGCCGCCAGCGCCGCGTCGTCGACCACGCCGCCGCGCGCGATGTTGGTGAGCGTCGCGGTCGGCTTCATCAGCGCCAGCTCGGCCGCGCCGATCGCGTGGTGCGAGGCCGGCGAGTACGGCACGACCAGCACCAGATGGTCCGCCTCGCGCAGCAGCGTGGCCTTGTCGACCCAGCGCGCGCCGACCTCGGCCTCCTGGTCGGCGGGCAGCCGGGAGCGGTTGTGATAGATCACCGGCATGCCGAAGCCGAGCGCACCGCGCCGCGCGATCGCGCGGCCGATGCGGCCCATGCCGAGGATGCCCAGCGTCGTGCCGTGCACGTCCGCGCCCATGAACTGGTCGTAATGCCACTTCTGCCACTCGCCGCGGCGCAGGGCGTGCTCGGACTCGGCGATGCGGCGCGCCGCGGCCATCATCAGCGCAAAGCCGAAGTCAGCGGTGGTCTCGGTCAGCACGTCGGGCGTGTTGGTGACGACGACGCCGCGCGACGTGCACGCCGGCACGTCGATGTTGTTGTAGCCCACCGCCATGTTGCACACCGCGCGCAGCCCGGGGCAGGCCGCCAGCAGTTCGGCATCGATGCGCTCGCTGCCGGTGGTGAGGACCCCGGCCTTGCCCTGCAGGCGCTCGATCAGCTGCGACTGGCTCCAGACCTGGTCGGCCGGGTTGTCCTCGACCTCGAAGTGCGTGCGCAGCGCCTCGACCACCGCGGGGAACACGCCCCGCGCCACCAGCACCTTGTCCATCGTCGTCTCCTCAGCCCAGGAAGAGGAAGGTCATCGCCACGAACAGCGGGATCAGGATCGCACCACTCCAGGCCATGTAGCCGAAGAAGCTCGGCATCCGGATGCCCCGGTTCTCGGCGATCGCCTTGACCATCAGGTTGGGCGCGTTGCCGATGTAGCTGTTCGCGCCCATGAAGACCGAGCCGGCCGAGATCGCCACCAGCACCGGGGCCAGCGCGTTCATCAGCACCTGCGGGTCGCCGCCGGCGAGGTTGAAGAACACCAGGTAGGTCGGCGCGTTGTCGAGGAAGCTCGACAGGATGCCGGTGGCCCAGAAGTACATCGCCGGGATCGGCTGGCCGTCGGCGCCGGTCACCAGGCCCACCACCGGCGCGAAGGCGCCGTCGCTGCCGGCCTTGAGCATCGCCAGCACCGGCGCGATCGTCAGGAAGATGCCGGCGAAGAGCTTGCCGACCTCGCGCATCGGCTCCCAGTCGAACTGGTTGCGCTCGTGCACGCCCTTGGGCGTGACGAACCAGGACAGCACAGCCACCGCGATCAACAGCCCGTCGCGCACCAGCTGCGGCAGGCCGACAGGGGTGCCGAACACGCTGAACTCGACGCCCGGCTTCCAGGTGCCGCTCATCAGCACCAGGGCGACGATCACGCCGAGCAGCACGAGGTTGACCTTGCCCTCGATCGCGAAGGTGGGCGTGTCGGGCGTCGGGTCCTGGCGCAGCACCCCTTCCTTGCGGTAGTAGTGGCTGTCGATCGCGTAGAACAGCCCCAGCAGCACGACGACGAGGAACAGCGTCTCCGGGATGATGTGCTGCGCGGTCCAGAAGAAGTCCACACCCTTGAGGAAACCGAGGAACAGCGGCGGGTCGCCCAGCGGCGTCAGCGAGCCGCCGATGTTCGAGACGATGAAGATGAAGAACACGACCACGTGCGCGACGTGCTTGCGGTTGTCGTTGGCACGGATCAACGGGCGGATCAGCAGCATCGACGCGCCGGTCGTGCCCATGAAGCTCGCGAGCCCTGCGCCGAGGGCCATCAGCCCGCAGTTGAAGCCGGGGCTGCCGTGGAAGTTGCCGCGGATGTGGATGCCGCCGGCCACGGTGAACAGCGCCGTCAGCAGGATGATGAAGGGGATGTACTCGGCCAGCGCTGCGTGCACGAAGGCCGCGCCGGCCAGCGCCGGCCCGTAGAGCACGGCAAACGGCAGCATGAACGCCGCCGCCCAGGCCAGCGCGACCTTGCCGTAGTGGTGGTGCCAGAAATGCGGCGCGAGCAGCGGCGCCAGCGCGATGGACAGCAAGATGCCGGCGAAGGGAATGCCCCAGACCGCGCCGAGGGCGGCGCCGTCGATCTCGGCCGCCGAGGCCACCGAGGGCAGCGCACAGGCCAGCAGGGTCAGGGCACGGTACGCGAGTCGGCTCGGGCTCATTGTTTCTCCAGGGCGCTTCGGGCGGCCGCGATGATAAGCAGCGCGCCCGTGGACCGGCCAATGCCGAGAGGCTCAGGCGGCCCGCGAGGCCGGCGCCCCGGCGGCGAGCGCAGCGCGGAAGGTGTTGAGTTGCACCTCGAGGGTCGCCTCGATCGGCTCGCCGTAGCCCCCCCCCATGCTCAGCGCGACCGGCAGGCCGCGTCCGGCACAGGCGGCGAAGACGCGCCGGTCGCGCTCGGCCAGCCCCGCGGTGCTGAGCTGGAGCCGCCCGAGCCGGTCGGCCTCGTGCGGGTCGGCCCCGGCCAGGTAGAACACCAGCCCGGGAGGACCGTCGGTGTGGCGGGCCCACAGCGTGGCCAGCGCGTCGTCGAGCGCGGCCAGGTAGAGATCGTCGCGGCAGCCGTCGGGCAGCTCGATGTCGAGGTCGCTCACCTCCTTGCGGAAGGGAAAGTTTTTGGCGCCGTGCAGCGACAGCGTGAACACCGTCGGGTCGTCGCGGAAGATGGCCGCGGTGCCATTGCCCTGGTGCACGTCGAGGTCGATCACCGCGACGCGCAGCAGCGCACGGCGCTCGCGGTGCCACTCCGCCTGCATCAGCCGGGCCGCGACCGCGATGTCGTTGAAGACGCAATAGCCGCTGCCACGCCCCGCGCTGGCATGGTGGGTGCCGCCGGCCAGATTGGCCGCCACGCCCTCGGCCAGCGCGGCGCGCGCCGCGGCGATCGTCGCGCCGACCGAGCGGCGCGAGCGCTCCGCCATCGCCGGCGACCACGGGAAACCGATCTCGCGCTGCTGGGCGGCGTCGAGGCTGCCTTCGGCCACCGCACGCACATAGGCCGGCTCGTGGGCCAGCGCCAGCTCGCCATCGCCGGCCGCCGGCGCCTCGAGCAGCCGCACCGCCGGCAGCTCGGCGGCGATGCGGTCGCGCAGCAGCCGGTACTTGGCCATCGGGAAGCGATGCCCCGGCGGCAGCGGCAGCACGAAGTGATCGCTGTAGTAGGCCTGCATGGGCAACCATTGTCGGGCGCCCCCGGCCAGGCGGCCGGCCGGGGCTGGCAAGCCCGATTTAGAGGGCCGCAACTAGAAGTTTGTGCGGCGCACAAAACCGCTTGAACTGTCACGCAGCCTGCGTATACTTCGTCTCATGTTGCGGTGCACAAAACGCTGCAACCGCAACCCAAGTCACCCCTCTCAGGAGCCTCACCATGCTGACCGCTGAACAAGTTCTCGCCGCCCACAAGGCCAATGTCGAAACCCTCTTCGGCCTGACCTCCAAGGCCTTCGAAGGCGTCGAGCAGCTGCTCTCGCTGAACCTGCAGGTCGCCAAGGCCGGCCTGGGCGAGGTCTCTGAGCACGCCAAGGCCACGCTGTCGGTCAAGGACGCGCAGGAACTGCTCGCCCTGCAGGCCAGCCTGCTGCAGCCGGCCGCCGAGAAGGCCGCCGCCTACAGCCGCCACCTGTACGAGATCGCCTCGGGCACCAACACCGAGATCTCGAAGATCGCCGAAGCGAAGTTCGCCGAAGCGCAGAAGGTGTTCAACAGCGCCGTCGACTCCGCGATCAAGAACGCGCCGGCCGGCACCGAGAACGCCGCCGCGCTGGTGAAGTCGGCCGTCGCCGCCGCCAACAACGCGCTCGAGAGCGTGACGAAGGCCGCCAAGCAGGCCCAGGACGTCGCCGAAGCCAACTTCCAGGCGCTGAACACGAGCGCGGTCAAGGCCACCCAGGCCGCGACCAAGGCGCGCCGCTGATCCCTCCCGCCGGCCTCGCGGCCGGCGTGTTGCCACCAGTTGTCTCCTCGATACCCTCGAACATCAGGTTCTCGGTATCGTTCGAAAGGCCCGGAGCGTGCTCCGGGCCTTCTTTTTTTGGCTCAGCGCGTCTTCGCCGCGATGCGCTCGCGCAGCTCGGGCAGCGCCGTCAGCGCCGCCTCGCGCCCGGCCATCACGGCCAGCCGCCGCGCGCCGAAGTCGGTGCCGGCCACGCCGGCCAGCTTGGGCCGCATCACCACGTCGGCCTCGCGCAGCAGGTGCTGGTTGAGGCTGCGCCCCATGATCGCGAAGGTCTGCAGCAGCATCTTCAGAGCGCTGCCGGTCGGCTGGCCGTCCGGGACGACCGAGATATCCACCGCAATGACC
>DATMJX010000024.1:0-2135 GCA_035553715.1 Methylibium sp. | reverse complement strand
CGAGAACTGCCCGAGCAGGACCGCATCGCAGTCGCCGAACGCGCCGGCCGCCTCGGCGATCCTGCGGTGATGGTCGTCGGGCCGGCCGAGGGCCAGCTCCTGCATGGCCTCGGGCACGAAGACCGTTCGCAGCTCGATCGCCGCGCCGCGCCGCGCCGCCATCTCGCGCAGCTCCTGCGCGAGCGAGTCGAGCGAGGGCTCGAAGGTGACCACGAGGCCCAGGCACCTGCCGCGCTCCAGGGCCTGCGCGAACAGCGCTTCGTTCGGCTTGAGCGTGGGAATCGCCACGGCTTGCGCCGCCGCTTCGATCGCCGGCCCGAAGGCCGAGCAGGTGAAAAGGATGGCTTCCGCGCCCGTGCGTTTCGCGTAGCTCGCCAGGTCGATGAACCGGCTCACCATCGCCGGCGTCAACCCGCCGTCGCGTGCCCGGTCGCGCGAGAGCGAGTCGTCCAGCAGGTGCATGCGCTGCGCTTGCGGCCAGAGGCGCTCGAAGGCGGCGTCGATCGGCGGCATGGACAGGGCCGTCGCATGGATCAGGGCGATGCGCGGGCTGGCGGAAACGGGGGCGTTCATGGCCTGCATCCTAGAATGTCCGGCACGCCCATGAACACCCGCAAGACACCCGACCAGCTGCGATCCGCCCGCTGGTTCGCCCCGGACGACTTCCGCTCCTTCGGCCATCGCTCCCGCGCCCTGCAGATGGGCTACGACCATGCCGACTGGCAGGGCAAGCCGGTGATCGCCATCCTCAACACCTGGAGCGACATCAACCAGTGCCATTCGCACTTCCGCCAGCGGGCGGAGGAAGTCAAGCGCGGCATCTGGCAGGCGGGCGGCTTCCCGGTGGAGTTGCCGGCGCTGTCGCTGTCGGAACCCTTCGTCAAGCCCACGACCATGCTCTATCGCAACCTGCTGGCGATCGAGGCCGAGGAGCTGCTGCGCTCGCACCCGGTCGACGGCGCGGTGCTGATGGGCGGCTGCGACAAGACCACTCCCGGCCTCGTCATGGGCGCCACCAGCGCCGGCGTGCCGATGATCTTCGTGCCGGCCGGGCCGATGCTGCGCGGGAACTGGAAGGGCAACGTGCTCGGCTCCGGTTCCGACGCCTGGAAATACTGGGACGAGCGCCGCGCCGGCAAGATCAGCAAGGAAGAGTGGGTCGGCATCGAGGGCGGCATTGCCCGCAGCTACGGCACCTGCATGACCATGGGCACCGCATCGACCATGACGGCGATCGCCGAAACCATCGGCCTCACCTTGCCGGGTGCCTCCTCGATCCCGGCCGCCGATGCCGGCCATATCCGCATGGCTTCCGAATCCGGTCGGCGCATCGTCGAGATGGTGTGGGAAGACCTGACGCCGGCCAAGATCCAGACGCGCCAGTCGTTCGAGAACGCGATCGCGGTGGCGATGGCCATGGTCTGCTCCACCAACGCCATCATCCACGTAATCTCGATGGCGCGCCGCGCCGGCTGCGACATCGGCCTGGAAGACTTCGACCGCATGAGCCGGCATGTGCCGGTGATCGCCAACATCCGGCCCAGCGGCGACAAGTACCTGATGGAAGACTTCTACTACGCGGGCGGCCTGCCGGCGCTGATGAACCGCATGCGCGACAAGCTGCACCTGGACCAGCTCACCGTTAACGGCCGTACCATCGGCGACAACATCGCCGGCGCCGAGGTCTACAACGACGACGTCATCCGTCCAATGGAGAACGCGCTCTACGACGAAGGCGCGCTGGCGGTCCTGAAGGGCAACATCGCGCCGGACGGCTGCGTGATCAAGCCGAGCGCCTGCGAGCAGCGGTTCTTCAAGCATGCCGGCCGCGCCATCGTCTTCGATGACTATGCCTCGATGAAGGCAGCGGTCGATGACGAGAGCATGGACGTCACCGCCGACGACATTCTCATCCTGCGCAATGCCGGCCCGCTGGGCGGCCCCGGCATGCCCGAGTGGGGCATGCTGCCGATCCCGAAGAAGCTAGTGAAGCAGGGCGTGCGCGACATGCTGCGCATGTCGGACGCGCGCATGAGCGGCACCAGCTACGGCGCCTGCATCTTGCACGTGGCCCCGGAATCCTTCATCGGCGGCCCGCTGGCCCTGGTGAAGACCGGCGACATCATTCGCGTGGA
>DATMJX010000023.1:0-9917 GCA_035553715.1 Methylibium sp. | reverse complement strand
CCTCCCGTACCGCGACGCGGCGACGTGTCCTGCTCGCCACGCTGGCGCTGGCCTGCACCCCGGCCCTCGCGCCGGCGCAGTCCGAGGACCGCCCCTATGGCGCCCGCGACGACCTGCTCGCGCTCGCGGCCGACATCGCCGCGCAGCAGGCCCTCGATCCGGCCTGGGTCGAGCAGGCCCTGCTCGGTGCACGGCATGTGCCAGCGGTCGTGCGGCTGATCCGGCCGGCGCCGGGCGGCGTCGCGAAGAACTGGGCCGCCTACCGCGCTCGCTTCATCGAGCCGCTGCGCATCCGCGCCGGCGTCGCGTTCTGGCGCGAGCACGCCGACTGGCTCGCGATGGCCGAGTCGCGCTGGGGCGTGCCGGCGGCCATCGTGGCCGGCGTGATCGGCGTCGAGACGATCTACGGGCGCCACCCCGGCAACTTCCGTGTGCTGGACGCGCTGACCACCCTCGCGCTCGACTTTCCCACCGACGCTGGCCGCGACCGCAGCGCCTTCTTCCGCACCGAGCTCGGCGAGTTCCTGGCGCTGTGCCGGCGCGAGGGCTTCGATCCGGCGGCGCCACGCGGCAGCTATGCCGGCGCGATGGGCCTGCCACAGTTCATGCCGAGCTCGTGGACGCGCTACGCGGTCGACTTCGACGGCGACGGGCACATCGACCTGCGCGCCAGCGTGCCGGATGCGATCGGCTCGGTCGCGCATTACCTCGCCGCCTTCGGCTGGCGTGCCGGCGTCGCGACGCATTACGCCGTCACCCCACCCGCCGACGCGGCCGAGCGCGCCGCGCTGCTCGCACCGGACATCGTGCCGAGCTTCACGGCGGCGGAGTTCGCCGCGCGCGGCGCCACCCTCGATGCGGCTGGCCAGCGGCACGACGGTCTGCTCGCGCTGGTCGAGCTGCAGAACGGCGAGGCCGCCCCCAGCGTGGTGGCCGGCACCGAGAACTTCTATGCCATCACACGCTACAACCAGTCCAGCTATTACGCGCTGGCCGTCATCGAGCTCGGCGCCGCGGTGCAGGCAGTGGTCGACGCCACGCGCTGATCAGCGCCGCCGCCGCGGCCGGCGCGTGCCGTCGTAGAACTCCGCGGGCTTGCCCGCGAGCCAGCGCACGAAGGCGGCGATCTCGGGGTGGGCGCGCAGCGCGGCCCAGTCGCGGAAGTCGCGCGCCAGCTCGCGCTCGCTGAAACTCGCATGCAGCTTGCGGTGGCAGATGCGGTGCAGCAAGGCCAGGTTGCCGGCCTCGCTGCGGCCGCCCTCGCTGCGCGGCACGCGGTGGTGCAGGTCGGCGCTCGGGCCCGGCACGATCGGCCGGCCACATAGCGGGCACTCGGGAGGCGCCGCCAGCGGCGGCGCGCCGAAGGGCTCGCTGCCGCGCAGGCGCCGCTTGGCGACCACCTGCCCGGGCGGCTCAGAGCCGCTCGCCGACCCAGCCGGCCACCGAGGCCAGCGCCTGCGGCAGCGCTGTGGCATCGCTGCCACCGGCCATCGCGAGGTCGGGCTTGCCGCCCCCCTTGCCGCCGACCTGCTGGGCGACGAAGTTGACCAGTTCGCCGGCCTTGAGCTGGCCGGTGCGATCAGCCGTCACACCGGCCGCCAGCTGGACCTTGCCCCCCTCGACCGCCGCGAGCACGATGGCCGCGCTCTTGAGCTTGTCCTTGAGCTTGTCCATGGTCTCGCGCAGCGCCTTGGCATCGGCGCCGTCGAGCATCGCGGCCAACACCTTCAGGCCCTTCACGTCGACGGCCCGCGCGAGCAGTTCGTCGCCCTGCGAGGACGCCAGCTTGCCCTTCAGCGCGGCGAGTTCCTTCTCCAGCGCGCGCACCTGGTCGAGCACCGCGGCGATGCGCCCCGGCACCTCGGCCGGCGCGGCCTTGAGCGTCGCGGCGATGCCGCCCACCGTGCCCTCGAGCGACTGCAGGTAGGCCAGCGCGTTGTCGCCGGTGATCGCCTCGACGCGGCGGATGCCGGCCGCGACGCCGCTCTCGGCAACGATCTTGAACAGGCCGATGTCGCCGGTGCGCTGCACGTGGGTGCCGCCGCACAGCTCGCGGCTCGTGCCGATGTCGAGCACGCGCACGACGTCGCCATACTTCTCGCCGAACAGCATCATCGCGCCGAGCTTCTGCGCGTCCTCCATCGGCAGCACGCGCGCCTGGGTGGCGGCGTTGGACAGGATCTCGGCATTGACCTTGGCCTCGACCTCGCGGACCTGCGCGTCCGTCATCGGCGCGTTGTGCGCGAAGTCGAAGCGGGTGCGCTCGGGGTTGACCAGCGAGCCCTTCTGCTGCACGTGGCTGCCCAGCACCTCGCGCAGCGCCTTGTGCATCAGGTGCGTGACGCTGTGGTTGCGCATGGTCTTGGCACGCAGCGCGCCGTCGACGCGGGCGTCGAGCCGGTCGCCGACGCGGATCTCGCCCTCGACCACGCGGCCATGGTGGCCGAAGACGTCGGCCTGGATCTTCTGCGTGTCTTCGACCAGCACGCGGCTCGTGCCGTTGCGCAGCTCGCCGGCGTCGCCGACCTGGCCGCCGCTCTCGGCGTAGAAGGGTGTGTGGTCGAGCACGATCACCGCGTCGTCGCCGGCCTTCGCCGCGGCGACCGGCGTGCCGTCGACGTAGACCGCGGTGACGGTCGCGCCCGCGTGCGTCAGCTGCTCGTAGCCGTGGAAGGTGGTCGCCGTACCGTGGTACTCGAGGCCGGCAGCCATCTTGAACTTGCCGGCCGCACGGGCCTGCTCGCGCTGGCGCTGCATCGCGGCGTCGAAGCCGGACTGATCGACCGTGACGCCGCGCTCGCGGCAGACGTCGGCGGTCAGGTCGAGCGGGAAACCGTAGGTGTCGTGCAGCTTGAAGGCGGTCTCGCCGTCGATCTGCGTGGCGCCACCGGCCAGCGCCGCCTCGAGGATCTCCATGCCGTTGGCGATGGTCTGGAAGAAGCGCTCCTCCTCCTGCTTCAGTACCTCGGTGACGCGCGCCTCGGCCTGGCGCAGCTCGGGGTAGGCCTCGCCCATCTGCTTCACCAGCTCCGCGACGATCTGGTGGAAGAAGGGCTTGCGCGCACCGAGCTTGTAGCCGTGGCGGATCGCGCGGCGCGTGATCCGGCGCAGCACGTAGCCGCGGCCCTCGTTGCCCGGGATCACGCCGTCGACGATGGTGAAGGAGCAGGCGCGGATGTGGTCGGCAATGACCTTCAGCGACGGCGAATCCTTGTCGCAGTCGCCGCCGCCGGCGGCATCGACTGCCCGCTTGGCCGCCGCCAGCAGCGCGACGAACAGGTCGATCTCGTAGTTGCCATGCACGTGCTGCAGCACCGCGGTGATGCGCTCCAGGCCCATGCCGGTGTCCACGCTCGGCTTGGGCAGCTTGTGCATCACCCCCGCCTCGTCGCGGTTGAACTGCATGAAGACGTTGTTCCAGATCTCGATGTAGCGGTCGCCGTCCTCGTCCGGGCTGCCCGGCGGGCCGCCGGGGATCTCGGGGCCGTGGTCGTAGAAGATCTCGGTGCACGGCCCGCAGGGGCCCGTGTCGCCCATCATCCAGAAGTTGTCGGAGGCGTAGCGCGCGCCCTTGTTGTCGCCGATGCGCACGATGCGCTCGGCCGGCACGCCGACGACCTTGTTCCAGATCTCGTAGGCCTCGTCGTCCTCGGCGTAGACCGTGACCCAGAGCTTCTCCTTGGGCAGCTTGAAGACCTCGGTCAGCAACTCCCAGGCGTAGGCGATCGCATCCTTCTTGAAGTAGTCGCCGAAGCTGAAGTTGCCCAGCATCTCGAAGAAAGTGTGGTGGCGCGCCGTGTAGCCGACGTTCTCCAGGTCGTTGTGCTTGCCGCCGGCACGGATGCACTTCTGCGCCGTCGCAGCGCGCGTGTAGGAGCGCTTGTCGAAGCCGAGGAAGACGTCCTTGAACTGGTTCATCCCGGCGTTGGTGAACAGCAGCGTCGGGTCATCGCCTGGCACCACCGGCGAGGAGGCGACGACCTGGTGGCCTTTCGACGCGAAGAAGTCGAGGAAGGCGCGGCGGATCTCGGAGGCTTTCATGCGGGGCTTGGACGACCGGGCGCGATGCGCCAAGTGCTTGATTCAGCAAAGATTTTCATTATAGGTTTGACGACCTTGCGGAAGCAGCGGGCCCCGGCACACGCCTATCATTCGCGCCGGTGATGCCACAGACCTCCGCCATGGACACGAAGCCCTCCCCGCTCGCCTCGCTGGCCGACGCGACGCTGCTCAGGACCGATGCGCTGATCAACGGCGAATGGGTCGGCGGCGCCACCCGCTTCGCCGTGACCGACCCGGCCACCGGACGGGAGCTCGCGCGCGTGCCCAACCTGGGGCCCGTCGAGGCCGAGGCCGCGATCGCCGCCGCCGACCGGGCCTGGCCGGCCTGGCGCGCCAAATCGGCCAAGGAGCGCAGTGCCGTCCTGATGGCCTGGTTCCGCCTGCTGCACCAGCACGCCGACGACCTGGCCCGCATCATGACCGCCGAGCAGGGCAAACCGCTGGCCGAGGCCAAGGCCGAGCTGGCCTTCGGCGCGGGCTTTGTCGAATGGTTCGCCGAGGAGGGCAAGCGGCTGTACGGCGAAACCATCCCGGCCGCCGATCCGAACAAGCGCTACCTGGTCCTCAAGCAGCCGATCGGCGTGTGCGCGGCGATCACGCCCTGGAACTTCCCGCTCGCGATGATCACGCGCAAGGTCTCGCCAGCGCTCGCGGCCGGCTGCCCGGTCGTGATCAAGCCGGCCGAGCAGACGCCGCTGACGGCGCTGGCCGTGGCCGAACTCGCCCAGCGCGCCGGCATGCCGCCGGGGGTACTCAACGTGCTGACGGCCGACACGGACCACTCGATCGCGATCGGCAAGGTCCTGTGCGCCAGCGACACGGTGCGTCACCTGTCCTTCACCGGATCGACCGAGGTCGGCCGCCTGCTGGCCGCCCAGTGCGCGCCGACGATCAAGAAGCTCGGCCTGGAGCTCGGCGGCAACGCGCCGTTCATCGTCTTCGACGACGCCGACCTCGACAGCGCCGTCGAGGGCGCGCTGGTCAGCAAGTACCGCAATGCCGGGCAGACCTGCGTGTGCTCGAACCGGCTTTACGTACAGGACGGCGTCTACGACGCCTTCGTTGCCAAGCTGGCCGCGAAGGTCGGGGACCTCCGGGTCGGCAACGGCTTCGAGGCGGGCGTGACCCAGGGGCCGTTGATCGACGAAGCCGCGATCGCGAAGGTCGAGTCGCATGTGGCCGACGCGCTGGCCAAGGGCGCACGCGTGCTGGTCGGCGGCCAGCGCCTCGGCGAGCGCTTCTATGCGCCCACCGTGCTGGCCGACGCGACCAGCGCGATGCGCTGCGCGCGCGAGGAGAGCTTCGGCCCGATCGCGCCGGTGTTCCGCTTCAAGACCGAGGCGGAAGCGATCGCGCTGGCCAACGCCACCGAGTTCGGCCTCGCGAGCTACTTCTACAGCCGCGACATCGGCCGCATCTTCCGCGTCGGCGAGGCGCTGGAGTTCGGCATGGTCGGCATCAACACCGGGCTGCTCGCGGCGGTCGAGATACCGCACGGCGGCATCAAGCAGTCAGGGCTGGGACGCGAAGGCGCACGCCAGGGCATCGAAGACTACGTCGAGGTGAAGTACCTCTGCCTCGGCGACATCCAGCGCTAAGCTCCTGCCCGTGGACCTGCTGACCGACTTCACGCCGCAGCCGCGGCACTGGGTGCTGATCGCCTTCCTGGCCTCGGCCTTGTTCGTGCACCTGCGCGGGCGGGTGCGCTTCGGGCTGCTGCGCGCGCTGACCGACTTCACCGTGCTGCTCGCCCCCTTCAACGTGCTGATGTACGCGTTCTCGCGCACGCCGCGCACCGCCTACCTCGATCCCCAGGACTTCCCCGAACTCGCGCCACTGCAGCAGCATTGGCAGACGATCCGCGAGGAGGCGCTCCACCTGGACGACGAGGGTCACATCCGCGCCGCCGCGGGCTACACCGACATCGGCTTCAACTCCTTCTTCCGCACCGGCTGGAAGCGCTTCTATCTCAAGTGGTACGGCGACGACCTGGCCTCGGCCCGCGCGCTGTGCCCGAAGACCGTCGAGCTGCTGGCGCAGATCCCGGGCGTCAAGGCGGCGATGTTCGCCTCGCTGCCGCCGGGCGCGCGGCTGGTGCGCCACCGCGATCCCTATGCCGGCTCGCTGCGCTACCACCTCGGCCTGATCACGCCGAACTCGCCCGCCTGCTACATCGACGTCGACGGCCAGCGCTACCACTGGAAGGACGGCGAGGCGGTGATGTTCGACGAGACCTACATCCACCACGCCGAGAACGCCACCGACCAGCGCCGCGTGATCCTGTTCTGCGACGTCGAGCGGCCGCTGCACTTCGCGCCGATGCGCTGGTTCAACCGCTTGTTCGCGCGGGTCGTGATGACGGCCTCGGCCACGCAGAACGTCGACGGCGAGCCGGTCGGCGCGCTCAACAAGTTCTTCTACTACGGCTACCAGCTGCGCGTGCTCGGCAAGCGGCTCAAGGCCTGGAACCGGAGCGCCTACTACGGGCTGAAGTGGGTCGCGATCGGCGGCGCGATCGCCTGGATCGTGCTCTGACGGCGCCGGGCCGGCTCAGCCGTCGGCGTCGTTGGCAGCATCGACCGGACCGCGCTCGACCCGGTTGCTGAAGCCGGCGCGCCCGATCGGCGCCGCCCCCACCGCGGCCGCGAACGCCTGCCGCAGCAGCGACCGCGCGTCCTTGCCATCGCCCGGGTGCAGCGCGGTGCCGATGCTGACCGCCACCGCGAACTCGCGCTGCTCGACGCGCACCGGCCGCGTCAGCGCCTGCTGCAGCTTGTCGGCCACACCGGCGGCAGCCGTCGGTGCATCCATCCAGGCCAGCAGCACCGCGAAGGCGTCGCTGCCGATCGAGGCGACCACATCGCTCGAGCGCAAGGCCCCGCGCAGCCGCACCGCGAGCTTGCGCCGCAGCACGCCGACGCCAGCTGTACCGATCGCCGCCTCGACCGACAGCAAGCCCTCGACGCGCACCACCAGCAGCGCCATCGGCGCGGGCTCGCGCTCACGCAACGCCATCAGGTGGCTCATGTGCTCGATCAGCTGGGTCTCGTTGGGCAGGCCCGTGGCGAGATCGGTCGCATAGGCCCGGCGCGCGGCGCGTTCGATCTGCTTGCGGCCGACCGCGAGGTGCACCGCGCGCGCCACCGCGTCGGCGCTCGCCGAAGCCGTGGTCAGCAGGTCCTGCACGCCACGGTCGAGCAATTCGGTGGCGAGCGCCGGCGTCGGGTGGTCGGTGACCATCAGCACCGCGGCGTCGAGGCAGGCCTGCGACAACGCGGCCCAGGTCAGCAGGCGGTGGGTGTCACGGGCGGCCGGCAGGTACAGCAGCAGCGCGTCATAGGCGGTGTCGGCGAGCTGCGCGGCCGCCTCGTCGAGCGAGTCGCAGCGCCGCACCGTGAACGGCCCCCAGGCCGATTCGGCCAACCCCGCCGGGACGGCCGCACCGACGACCAGCAGCGTGCGACGCTCTCTCATCGATTCCGGCAGTCTGTCAGTGAGTGACTGGAGCGGGTGAAGGGAATCGAACCCTCGTATGAAGCTTGGGAAGCTGCCGTTCTACCATTGAACTACACCCGCGTTGACGCCAGTTTACGCGAGGCGGCGGTGCTCGCGCACGCAAGCAACTCCTTTGACGAGACTCAACGCCCGCCGCGGGCCGAGGCCTAGCATGCCGTCATGCGTCGGATGATCTTTGACGGGTCCGTGTTGGCGCGCTCGTCCCGCAGAGCGGTGGTGGCCCCCTTGATCGCCTCGCTCGCAGCCTGCGGCGGTGGTGGCAGTGATCCTCCCGAGGAGGTCTGGAGCGGCGTGACGATCGAGACGCCCACGGAAGCGGCGAGCTTCACGACCGACCAGCCGGCGATCGACCTCGCCGGGCGCTCCTTCGTCCCGACGGGGTCGGTGTGCAATGCCATCGTGGGAACGATTGCCGAGGGCTACCGTGTGCGTTGGCGCAATGCGGCCAGCGCGTCCGAGCAGCAGGTCGACCAGATGCAGCTCAACTGCCTGATCGCCGTGAGCCTGACCTGGGAGGTCCGAGAACTGCCACTGGCGTTGGGCGACAACGCGATCACCGTGACGGCCAGCGCCTCGGACGGCGAGGTGGGCCGCGACACGATCAACGTCCACCGGATCGTCGACACGACGCCACCGGCCGTCACCGGCAGCACCCCCTCCGATGGAGCGGCGGTTCCAAGCGGCTTCACGTCGATCTCGGTCGACTTCACGGAGCCGGTCGATACGTCGAGCGGCAGCTTCATGCTGCGCGACGAGACGATCGACACGCCGATCACATTGTTCCCGTGGCGCGAGGGAACGGCGGTGGACCTCGGCAACGTCACCCTGGTCCCCGCTCATGCCTATGTCCTGCAGGTCAGCGGCGTGCGCGACCGCAGCGGCAACGCCATGACGACGGCGTTCACGTCAAGGTTTTCCACGGCCCCCTGAGGGTGCCCGTGCTGCACGCCTATCATCGACGAGCCTGTGGCGTCGCGATGACGGGGCAGCCCCTGCGGCGTCCGGCCTGTCGGCCAAGCCCGGCCCCGTGCCCCATCAGGAGGAACTTCCATGTCCCTGCGTATCAACGACACCGCCCCCAACTTCAGCGCCCGCACCACCCAGGGCACGATCGACTTCCACCAGTGGATCGGCGATGGTTGGGCGATCCTGTTCTCGCACCCGAAGGACTTCACGCCGGTGTGCACCACCGAGCTGGGCTACATGGCCCGCATCGAACCCGAGTTCAGGAAGCGCAACGTCAAACTGATCGGCCTGTCGGTCGACCCGGTCGAGCACCACGAGCGCTGGTCCGACGACATCGAGCAGACGCAGGGCGCGCGCCCGAACTACCCGATGATCGGCGACAGCGACCTGGCCGTCGCCAAGCTCTACAACATGCTGCCGGCCGAGGAAGCCGGCACGTCGGAGGGCCGCACCGCGGCCACCAACGCCACGGTGCGCTCGGTGTTCATCATTGGCCCCGACAAGAAGATCAAGCTGATGATGACCTACCCGATGACCACCGGCCGCAACTTCGATGAGATCCTCCGGGTGGTCGATTCGATGCAGCTCACGGCCCAGCACAAGGTCGCCACACCGGTGAACTGGAAGCCGGGCGAGGACGTGATCATCGCCGGCTCGGTCAGCGACGAGGATGCGAAGAAGCTCTTCCCCGAGGGCTGGCAGGCGCCGAGGCCCTACCTGCGCATCGTCAAGCAGCCGCGCTGAGACTCAGCGCGGCGTCCCGGCGCGGCCGAGGGCGGCAATGTCGAGCGCACCCTGGCTCTCGAAGCGCTCGGCCGCGAACAGCGGGCCGGCGAGCTTGCCGCGCAGCCGGTAGTCGAGCTTGCCGCGCGACTCCTGCGTGGCGAGATGCAGCGCCTGGCGCAGCGCACTCAGCGCCGAGACGGTGACCGGCACCGCCAGCAGCGCCTCGCCGAAACGCGGCACGCTGCCGGCGGCGTCGGACACGCCGCTCGCGAAGGGCTGGCCGAGCACGTCCAGCTCGACGAAGGCCCCGCGGAACTCGATCGGCGCCTCGTTCGGGTTCTGGATGCGCAGCTTGACCAGGAAGCGCAGTTCGAGGCCCTCGCCAGGCAGCGGCTCGACGCCAGCAACAAGAACACGCGGTGGGTCGGTTCGCGGCAGGCCAGCACAGGCGGCCAGCACCAGCGCGGGGGCCAGGATGAGGAGGCGGCGGGGGAAGCTCATGGCTGCTTTAACGCCGTGCCGGTGCCGTGCGCCGACCGGACCCCGCCGCAAAAGAAAAGCCCGCCGGGTGGCGGGCTTTGCAGGGGGTGGCGGAGTCGGAGGGATTCGAACCCTCGATGCAAGTTTTAGCTCACATACTCCCTTAG
>DATMJX010000022.1:0-22769 GCA_035553715.1 Methylibium sp. | reverse complement strand
GATGCTGGTCGACCTGCGCCCGAAGAACCTCACGGGCAAGGAGGCCGAGGCCTTCCTGGGCGCCGCGCACATGACCTGCAACAAGAACGGCATCCCCAACGACCCGCAAAAGCCCATGGTCACCAGCGGCATCCGCCTGGGGAGTCCTGCGATGACCACGCGTGGCTTCAAGGAGGAGCAGGCCATCCAGACCGCGCACCTCATCGCCGACGTGCTCGACAACCCCCGCGACGAGGCCAACCTCGCCACCGTGCGCGCCAAGGTCGCCGCCCTCACCAAGGACTTCCCGGTCTACCGCGGCTGAACCGCCGCGAGCCCCGATCCCTCCATTGATTTTCTGAAGGAAACCACCATGCGCGCTGGCCGCAACCACCTCTTCGTCCCCGGTCCCTCGAACGTGCCCGAGCGCGTGCTGCGCGCGATGGCAGTCTCGCAGGAAGACCACCGCTCGCCGAAGTTCCCCGACCTGGTCAAGCCCTTGCTGCAGGACGTCAAGAAGGTCTTCAAGACCACCGAGGGCACGGTGCTGCTGTTCCCGGCCTCGGGCACGGCGATGTGGGAAGCCGCGCTGACCAACTGCCTGTCGCCCGGCGACGTGGTGTTGGCCGCGCGCTTCGGCCAGTTCAGCCACCTGTGGATCGACATGGCCCAGCGCCTGGGGTTCGAGTTGCAGGTCATCGAGTGCGAATGGGGCACCGGCGTGCCGGTCGACAAGATCGAGGAAGCGCTGAAGGCCGACACCGGCAAGAAGATCAAGGCCGTGCTGGCCTGCCACAACGAGACCGCCACCGGCGTGACCAGCGACATCGCCGGTGTGCGCCGCGCGCTCGACGCCGCCAAGCACCCGGCGCTGCTGATGGTCGACACGGTCAGCTCGCTGGCGAGCATCGACTTCCGCATGGACGAGTGGGGCGTGGACTGCACCGTCTCCGGCTCGCAGAAGGGCTTCATGCTGCCCGCCGGCCTGGGCCTGCTGGGCATGAGCCCGAAGGCGATCAAGGCGATGGAGGGTGCGACCTCGCGGCGCTGCTACTTCGACATCGGCGACATGCTGCGCGCCAACGCGACCGGCTACTTCCCCTACACCCCGTCGATCCCGCTGCTGTACGGTTTGAAGGAGGCGCTCACGATCATCGAAGAAGAGGGGCTGGAAAACATTTTCGCGCGCCACGCCTACCTGGCCAACGGCGTGCGCGCGGCGGTGACCGAGGGCTGGGGCCTGAAGCTGTGCGCGAAGGAGCCCAAGTGGTACTCCAACACCGTCAGCGCGATCCTGGTGCCCGAGGACTTCGACGCCGCCAAGGTGATCCTGAACGCCTACCAGCGCTACAACCTGTCGCTCGGCGCCGGGCTGTCCAAGGTCGCCGGCAAGGTGTTCCGCATCGGCCACCTGGGTGACCTGAACGAGCTCAGCCTGATGGGGGCGATCGCCGGTGCCGAGATGTCGATGCTCGACAATGGCATCCCGGTCACGCCGGGCAGCGGTGTCGCCGCGGCGTCGAACTGGTGGCGCAACCACCGTCGCGAAGCCTGAGTCCTGCCACCGAACGCGGAAGACCGACATGTCCGAACACATCGTGTTTCTCGACCGCTCGACGCTGCAGGCCAAGGTCCGTCGACCGGCCTTCGAGCACGCCTGGCAGGAGTACGCCACCACCTCGCCCGAGCAGACCGTCGAGCGTCTGAAGGACGCGACGATCGTGCTGACCAACAAGGCGCCGCTGCGCGGCGACGTGCTGGCCCAGCTGCCGAAGCTGAAGATGATCGCGGTGGCGGCGACCGGCTACGACGTGATCGACGTGCCAGCCTGCCGCGAGCGCGGCATCGCGGTGGCCAACATCCGCAACTACGCGCTGCACACGGTGCCCGAGCATGCCTTCGCGCTGATCCTGGCGCTGCGACGCAGCCTGCTCGAGTACCGCGCCGACGTCGAGCGCGGCCGCTGGCAGGAGGTCGACCAGTTCTGCTTCTTCGACCACCCGATCCGCGACCTGCACGGCAGCACGATCGGCATCTTCGGCGAAGGCGTGCTGGGGCAGGGCACGGCGGCGATCGCGCGCGCCTTCGGCATGCGCGTGCTGTTCGCCGATCATGCGCCGCCCAAGATGCCGGGCGTGGAGTTCGCGCCGGTCGAGCAGGTGCTGGCCGAGTCGGACGTGATCTCGCTGCATTGCCCGCTGACGCCGGACAGCCGCAACATGTTCGGCCTCGAGCAGTTCCGCAAGATGAAGCGCAGCGCGATCCTGATCAACACCGCGCGCGGCGGCCTGGTCGACGAGCAGGCGCTGGTCACGGCGCTGAAGGAAGGCCTGATCGCCGGCGCCGGCTTCGACGTGCTGACCAAGGAGCCGCCGAAGGAAGGCAATCCGCTGCTCGACCTGCGCCTGCCCAATTTCATCCTGACTCCCCACGTGGCCTGGGCCTCGGATGGCGCGATGCAGTTCCTGGCCGATCAGTTGATCGACAATGTTGAACTTTTCATCAAGGGCACGCCGCAGCACCTGGTGACCTGAACACGACAACGGCCAGCACCGCGCCGGCCTGTGGCCTCACCGCCCGGGCCGGCGCGCTTCATTCCAAGAACGACCTGAGAGAACCCTCCATGAAGAAGCTGCTCTACCAATTCGACACCGACGAGCATCCCTCCGTCTTCGACAACGTGGTCTGCCACGACGGCGGCGCCGACCACGTGATCGGCTACGGCGGCGTGCACCCGCACAACGTCGGCGCGATGGTCGACGGCGCGATCTTCACGCGCGCGCCCAAGGACAAGAAGAACACCGCGATCTTCATCGGCGGCAGCAACATGGCCGAGGGCGAGGCCTTGTTCAAGGCGGTGAAGAAGAAGTTCTTCGCCAACTTCCGCGTGTCGGTGATGCTCGACAGCAACGGCTCGAACACCACCGCCGCGGCCTGCGTGGCCTGGCTGGCCAACGGCCGCTCGCTGCAGGGCAAGAAGGCGGTGATCCTGGCCGGCACCGGCCCGGTGGGCACGCGTGCCGCGGTGATGCTGGCCAGCGAGGGCGTCTCGGTGACGCTGACCTCGCGCAAGCTCGCCACCGCCGAGGAAGCGGCGGCACAGCTCAAGGCGCGCTTCGGGCTCGACGTCGGTGTGGTCGAGGCGGTCGACAACGCCGCCCGTGCCCGTGCGATAGCAGGCGCGAACATCGTGATTTCCACCGGCGCCGGCGGCATCCAGCTGCTCGACGAGGCGGCGTGGCGCGACAACCCGACGCTGGAGCTGATCTCCGACGCCAACGCGACGCCCCCGCTGGGCATCGAGGGCATCGACATGATGGACAAGGGCGTCAGCAAGCACGGCAAGATCGTGTTCGGCGCGATCGGCTTCGGCGCACTGAAGATCGCGCTGCAGCGCGCCTGCGTGGCCCGGCTGTTCGAGAGCAACGACCTGTCGCTCGATGCGGCGGAGATCTATGCGATGGCCAAGACCATGATCGGCTGAGCGAAGGAGCGCACGATGATCAAGGAATCCAGCGTCGAGACCTTCCTCGCCGAACTCGCCAGCAGCAAGGCCACCCCCGGCGGTGGCAGCGCTGCGGCAGTGATGGGCGCGATGGGCGCGGCCCTCGTCAGCATGGTGTGCAACCTCACCATCGGCAAGAAGAACTATGTCGAGGTCGAGGCCGAGATGCAGGCCATCCTGGCCGATGCGGAGGCCCTGCGGCGGCGCATCGCCGACATGGTGGCCGAGGATGTCGCCGCCTTCGACGCGCTGATGGCCGCCTACGGCCTGCCGAAGGAGACCGACGAGCAGAAGGCCGAGCGCGGCGCCGCGATCCAGGCCGGGTTGAAGGGCGCGACCGAGGCGCCGCTGGCCTGCGCGCGCGCCTGCGCCGACGCGATCACGTTGGCGGTGCGCGTGGCCGAGAAGGGCAACAAGGGCGTGATCAGCGATGCCGGCGTCGGCGCGCTGGCGGCGCAGGCCGCGCTGCGCAGCGCGGCGCTGAACGTCTACATCAACGTGCCGATGATCAAGGACGCGGACTACGCCGCGTCGCGCAAGGCCGAGGTCGAGGCGCTGCTTGCGCGCGGCACGGCCGAGGCCGAGAAGGCCTACCAGATCACCGTCTCGCGCCTGTAAGCGGTCTGCCTTGCTGTAAGGACGCACCACCACCGCCCGACCCATGAACGGGCGCCGAGCCACAATGGCCGCCGGCGACCCGAACCAGGGGAGGCGCGGTGGCGGCAAGGCTCGGCACGGCCCAGGCAGCAGCGACACAGGCGGCGCAGGCCCGCTATGACGCCGTGCGCGCGCGCTCGCTGGTGCTCGCGGCCCCGCTGTCGGACGAGGACCAGTGCGTCCAGGCCATGCCGGACGCCAGCCCGACCAAGTGGCACCTGGCGCACACCAGCTGGTTCTTCGAGACCGTCGTGCTGCAGCCGCACGCGCCGGGCTACCGCCCCTACGACGCGCGCTGGGGCTACCTCTTCAACTCCTACTACGAGTCGCTCGGCCCGCGCCACCCGCGGCCGCAGCGCGGGCTGCTGACGCGGCCCTCCGCGGCCGAGGTGCGGCGCTACCGCGCGCATGTCGATGCGGCGATGCGGAGCTTCATCGGCTCGGCGGCGGCCGGCGGGGTGGCCTCGCTGATCGAGCTCGGCCTGCAGCACGAGCAGCAGCACCAGGAGCTGATCCTCACCGACCTGAAGTGCCTGCTCGGCGGCCATCCGCTGCCCACTGGCGTCTATGACGAGGGCGAGCACTGCCATCCGGCACCGGTGGCCTCGGGGCTGCTGGCCTGGCGCCATCGCGCCGGCGGGCTGGCCCAGGTCGGCGCCGACCCGGCTGCCGGCTTCGCCTTCGACAACGAGACGCCGCGCCACCGCGTGCTGCTGCGCGAGCACCGCATCGCGTCGCGGCCGGTGAGCTGCGGCGACTACTGCGCCTTCGTCCGCGATGGCGGCTACCGCCGCGCGGCGCTGTGGCTCAGCGACGGCTGGGCCGCGGTGCAGGCCCAGGGCTGGGAGGCGCCGCTGTACTGGAGCGGCCTGGAGGCGCAACGCCCCACGGTCTACACGCTGCACGGCCCCCGGGCGATCGACCCCGACGAGCCGGTGGCCCACCTGAGCTTCTACGAGGCGGCGGCCTATGCCGAGTGGGCCGGCGCCCGGCTGCCGACCGAGTTCGAATGGGAGGCCGCAGCCGCCGACGGCGCGCTCGACGGCGTCGGCGAGGTCTGGGAATGGACCCGCTCCTCCTACGATCCCTACCCGGGCTTCCGGCCGCTGGCCGGCGCGGTCGGCGAGTACAACGGCAAGTTCATGGTCGGCCAGCTGGTGCTGCGCGGCGCGAGCTGTGCGACGCCGCCCGGCCATGCGCGGCCGAGCTACCGCAACTTCTTCCCGCCGGCGGCGCGCTGGCAGTTCAGCGGGCTGCGGCTCGCACAGGACGCATGAGTTCCTTGCCGCTGCGCGCGACGCCCGATTTCCGTGCCGTCACGCTGGCGGTGATGGGCGACGCGCCGCCGTCGTGCGGCGACTTCGCGAGCGACCTGCTGGCCGCTCTGGCGCAGCGCCCGCGCCGCATCGCGCCGAAGCACTTCTACGACGCCGCCGGTTCGGCGCTGTTCGAGCGCATCTGCGAGCTGCCCGAGTACTACCCGACGCGCACCGAGCTCGCGCTGCTGCGCCGCCACGCGCGCGAGATGGCCGAGTGCATCGGCGCCGATGCCGAGATCGTCGAATTCGGCGCCGGCTCGAGCCGCAAGGTCCGGCTGCTGCTCGACGCGCTGCGCACGCCGCGGCGCTTCGTGCCGATCGACATCTCGGCCGAGCACCTGCACGAGGCCGCGGCACGGCTGCGCGCCGACTACCCGGCGCTCGAGGTCCTGCCGCTGGCGGCCGACTTCACGCGCCGCTTGACGCTGCCGCCGGCGGCCGGGTCGCGCGTCGGTTTCTTCCCGGGCTCGTCGATCGGCAATTTCGACCCCGACGACGCGCTGGCCTTCCTGCGGGCCGCCGCGGCAGTGCTGGACCGCGGGCTGCTGATCGGCGTCGACCTCGTCAAGGACCCGGCGCGCCTGCACGCCGCCTACAACGACGCGGCCGGCGTCACGGCGGCCTTCAACCTCAACCTGCTGGCGCGCGCCAACCGCGAACTCGGCGCCGACTTCGACCTCGCTGCCTTCGACCACTATGCGTACTACGATCCGCGCCGGCAGCGCATCGAGATGCACCTCGTCAGCCGGCGCGCGCAGACGGTGCGGCTGTGCGGCCAGGCCTTCGGCTTCGACGCCGGAGAGTCGCTTCACACCGAGAATTCCTACAAGTACACGGTCGAGCAGTTCCACGCGCTCGCCCGCGAGGCCGGCTACCGGCCGGGCGCGGTGTGGGTCGACGACGAGCGACTGTTCAGCGTGCACTGGCTGGCCCTCTAGGAGAACGACATGAAAGCGATCTGGAACGGCGTCGTGGTCGCCGAGAGCGACGACACGGTGGTCGTCGAAGGCAACCACTACTTTCCCGAGAGCGCGCTGAAGAAGGAGTACGTGCTCGGCAGCAACCACCGCACGATGTGCTCGTGGAAGGGTCAGGCGAACTACTACTCGCTGCTGGTCGACGGCGACCTGAACCCCGACGCCGTCTGGTTCTACGCCGACCCGAAGGAGGCCGCCGCCGAGATCAAGGGCCGCGTCGCCTTCTGGAAGGGCGTGCAGGTCGTCGAGTAAGGCCCGCAGGCCCCGGCTCAGCGTCCGCCGGCGGCGCGTGGCGCCAGCGTCTTCAGGTAGACGTGCAGCGCCTGCAGGTCGACATCGCTCATCTTCGCGAGCGCGCCGAAGGGCATCACCGGGCTGATCCGGCTGCCGTCGGGCCGCAGGCCGCTGCGCATCATCGCCACGAAGGCGCCGGGGTCGGCATACGGCGTCATCGCGCTGCCGGCGCCGGGCGTCAGGTTGGCCGCTGCCGGCCAGTCCGGCGGCACGCCGGGGATCTTGCCGCCCGAGAGATGGGCGCCGTGGCAGCCGATGCACATGTTGGCCACGTAGGCGCCATGCGCTGTGTCGACCGCCTCGGGCACCGGCTGCGAGGGCGGCAGCGCATGGTCGATCTTCTCGGCCGCGTCGGGGATCGCGCCGAAGGCGTAGAGCACGCGCATCGGCACCGGGAAGCGCAGTTCGGCCGCGCCGCCGCTCGTTGCAGGCAGCTGCCGCAGGTAGGCGACGATCGCGCCGGTGTCGGCGTCGGTGAAGCGGTTGTAGTCCTCGCTGGGCATGATGCGCAGCGGCCGGCCGTCGCGGCGCACGCCACGGCGGATCGCGCGCTCCCAGTCGGCCGGCGTGTAGCCGGCCACGCTGCCGCCGGGCGTGAGGTTGGGGCCATGCATCTTGAGGCTGCCGTCCGGCGCCTCGACGAAGGTGCGGCCGGCGGCGTCGGCACCGTGGCAGTCGGCGCAGCCGCGCGAGGCGTACAGGTAGGCGCCGCGCTGCACCGCCGCAGCGTCGCCCGGCACCGTGAGCGCATAGGGCGGCAGCTCGATGCGGCGCTGCGCCTTGTGCTCGGCCCATTGCAGCGCGCCGGCCACCGTGAGGCCGGCGATGCCGCCGAGCGCGAGCACGATGAGGCCCGCGCGCTTGATCCATCGGTTCATGGGGATCCCTCCTGGTTCGGCTGGTGGGCCTTTTTATAGCTGTGCGTGGCGCCAGGCGAGGGGGTGGCGGCGCTCAGCGCGGCGTGGTGGCGCAAGCACGGCAGAGGCAGGCGAGGGTGTCGCGCAGCCCCGCGCGCGCCGCGTCGGGGACGCTCACGGCCCGGCACCAGCAGGGCGTGTCGAAGCTCCCGCTGGCCACCGGCGCGCAGCCGTTCGGCGCGCCGCAGCGCGGGCACTGTGGCGCTGGCCGCGGGCGCGTCAGGCGACCGTGACCGGGATCTTGCCGATCTTCGCCTGCCATTCGGCCGGACCCGTCTGGTGCACCGAGGTGCCGTTGGCGTCCACCGCCACCGTGACCGGCATGTCGGTCACGGTGAACTCGTAGATCGCTTCCATGCCGAGGTCGGCGAAGCCGACCACCTGGGCCTCCTTGATTGCCTTGGCGACCAGGTAGGCGGCGCCGCCGACGGCCATCAGGTAGGCGGACTTGTGCTTCTTGATCGCCTCGATGCCGGCCGGGCCGCGCTCGGCCTTGCCGATCATGCCGATCAGCCCGGTCTGGGCCAGCATCATCTCGGTGAACTTGTCCATGCGCGTGGCGGTGGTCGGGCCGGCCGGGCCGACGACCTCGTCGCGCACCGGGTCGACCGGGCCGACGTAGTAGATGACGCGGTTGGTGAAGTCCACCGGCAGCTTCTCGCCCTTGGCCAGCATGTCCTGGATGCGCTTGTGGGCGGCGTCGCGGCCGGTCAGCATCTTGCCGTTGAGCAGCAGCGTGTCGCCGGGCTTCCAGCTCGCGACCTCTTCCTTTGTCAGCGTGTCGAGGTTGACGCGCTTGCTCTTGTTGTAGTCCGGCGCCCAGTGCACATCGGGCCACAGGTCCAGGCTCGGCGGCGTCAGGTAGGCCGGGCCCGAGCCGTCGAGCACGAAGTGCGCGTGGCGGGTCGCCGCGCAGTTCGGGATCATCGCGACCGGCTTGCTCGCGGCATGGGTGGGGTACATCGCGATCTTCACGTCGAGCACCGTCGTCAGTCCGCCCAGGCCCTGCGCGCCGATGCCCAGCGCGTTGATCTTGTCGCACAGCTCGATGCGCAGCTCCTCGGTCTTGTTGCGCGGGCCGCGGGCCTTGAGCTCGTACATGTCGATGTCCTCCATCAAGGACTCCTTGGCCAGCAGCATCGCCTTCTCGGCGGTGCCGCCGATGCCGATGCCCAGCATGCCCGGCGGGCACCAGCCGGCGCCCATCGTCGGCACGGTCTTGAGCACCCAGTCGACCAGCGAGTCGCTCGGGTTGAGCATCACGAACTTGCTCTTGTTCTCCGAGCCGCCGCCCTTGGCGGCGATCTGCACGTCCACCGTGTCGCCCGGCACCACGCTCATGTGCACGACGGCCGGCGTGTTGTCCTTGGTGTTCTTGCGCTCGAAATGCGGGTCCGCGACGATCGAGGCGCGCAGCTTGTTCTCGGGGTCGAGGTAGCCGCGGCGCACCCCCTCGTTGATGGCGTCCTCGATCGAGCCCGGGAAGCCCTCGAAGCGCACGTCCATGCCGATCTTCAGGAACACGTTGACGATGCCGGTGTCCTGGCAGATCGGGCGGCGCCCCTCGGCGCACATCTTCGAATTGGTGAGGATCTGCGCGATCGCATCCTTCGCCGCCGGGCTGGCCTCGCTCTCGTAGGCGCGCGCCAGGTGGGCGATGTAGTCACTCGGGTGGTAGTAGCTGATGTACTGCAGGGCGGCGGCGACGCTCTCGACGAGGTCGGCGTGGCGGATCGTGCTCATGGGGGCGTTCCAGTAAGAGGCGGGGCGACGGAACCTGGGCGCACCGCGCGGGTCAGGCAGGCTCAAGGCTGGGCTCGTTCCGGCATTCTATGAAAGGGGAGGGAGCATCTTGATCGGTCGCATCCGTCGTTTCATCGCGTCCGAATCCGCCGGCGGCGTCGTGCTGGCGATGGCGGCGCTGATCGCACTCGTCGTCAGCAACTCGGCCTGGGGCCCGGCCTATGCGAGCTTCGCGCAGCTGCGCGGCGAGGTCCGCGTCGGCGACTTCCTCGTGCTGTCCAAGCCGCTGCTGCTGTGGGTCAACGACCTGTGGATGGCGGTGTTCTTCTTCCTCGTCGGACTGGAGATCAAGCGCGAGCTGCTGGCCGGCGAGCTGGCCTCGGCGCGCCAGGCGCTGCTGCCGGCAGGCGCCGCGCTGGGCGGCATGGTCGTGCCTGCCGCGATCTACGCGGCGATCAATGCCGGCGACCCGGTCGCGTTGCGCGGCTGGGCGATTCCGGCGGCGACCGACATCGCCTTCGCGCTCGGCATCCTGATGCTGCTCGGCTCGCGCGTGCCGGCGTCGCTGAAGGTCTTCCTGACCGCCGTGGCGATCATCGACGACCTCGGTGCGATCGTCGTCATCGCGCTCTTCTACACGGCCGAGCTCTCGGTCACGATGCTCGCCGGGGCCCTGGTAGGCGGCGTGGCGCTGCTGGCGCTGAACCGCTCCCGGGTGATGAGCATCGCGCCCTATGTGCTGGTCGGCCTGCTGATCTGGCTCTTCGTGCTGAAGTCGGGCGTGCACGCGACGCTGGCCGGCGTCGCGACCGCCTTCGCGGTCCCGCTGCGTGCGCCCGACGGTCGCTCGCCGCTGGAGACCGCCGAGCATGCGCTGCACCCCTGGGTGGCGTTTGCGGTGCTGCCGATGTTCGCCTTCGTCAACGCCGGCGTCGTGCTCGACGGCGTCGGCCTCGCGACGCTGACCGAGACCGTGCCGCTGGGCATTGCCGCGGGGCTGGTGTTCGGCAAGGTGATCGGCGTGTACGGCAGCTCGATGCTGCTGGTCCGCTATACCGGCGCCGAGCTGCCGGCCGGCGCCAGCCGCAGCCAGTTCCTCGGCGTGTGCCTGCTGTGCGGCGTCGGCTTCACGATGAGCCTGTTCATCGGCGCGCTGGCCTTCGACGGCCAGGGCGCCGACTACGCCACGCAGGTCAAGCTGGGGGTGCTGTGCGGTTCACTGATCGCCGGCGTGCTGGGCACCGCGGTACTGCTGCGTCAGCCGCCACGACCGTCTTGAGCGTCGGCACGCGGGCGCCACAGCAACCAGGCGGCGCAGAAGCCGATGATCGCGGCGGACACGGCGAAGACCGCGAGGCCGATGACCAGCGGCGCGCCAGCGGCCTGCAGTGTGGCCCAGAGGCCCTCGACGTTGGTCGCCTCGTGCACCAGCACCTCGGTGTCGCGCTCCAGCTGCAGCGCGGCCGCGTCGTCGGGCGCGTCGATGAGCGCGCCGCCGACCTTGTAGGCCGCCCAGTAGATCGGCGGGAAGGTGAAGGGGTTGGTGACCAGGGTCGCCGCCGCGGCGATTGCGATGTTGGCGCGCAGCGCGATCGCCAGCGCGATCGCGAACAGGAACTGCGCCACTGGGATCATGAAGCCGAAGAACAGCCCGATCGCCACCGCGCGCGCGACGCTGCCGCGGTCGGTGTGCCAGAGCCGCTCGTTCTCGAAGTGGTGCGCCAGCGGCGCGAGCCAGGGTTTGGCGCGCAGTTCCTCGCGGGTCGGCAGCCAGCGCCTCATCGCGCGGCGGCCGGGCGAATCACCGCCACGACCAGCGCCACCAGCGTCAAGGGCACGACGAAGCCCAGCATCGCGGCGCTGAAGGCCGGCAGCGCGTCGTGCTGCTGGGCGGCCAGGATCAGGTAGCTCACGTAGGCGAGGTAGTAGCCGACGAACACCGCGCCTTCCCAGCGGGCGATCTCGCGGCCGGTCAGGAAGACCGGCAGGCAGGCCAGCGCCACGGCGATCATCACCCACAGGTCGAAGTTCAGCACCGCCGGCGGCACGGCCAGACCGGCGCCGCCGGCCAGCAGCCCGGAGACGCCGAGGCAGCCGAGGATGTTGAAGGTGTTGCTGCCGACCACGTTGCCGACCGCGATGTCGCGCTCGCCCTTGAGGGCCGCGGTGACCGATGCGGCGACCTCGGGCAGCGAGGTGCCGGCCGCGACGATGGTCAGGCCGATCACGAGGTCGCTGACGCCGAGCGCGCGGGCGAAGCTCGTCGCCGCCTCGACCAGCCAGCCCGAGCCCAGCACCAGCAGCGCGAGCCCGGCCAGCACCAGGCCGATCTGCGCCGGCAGCCGCGCGTCCCAGCCGCCCGGTTCGGCCGGCCGCACTTCGGCCGCGTACTCGTCCTGCGCCGCCTGGCTCTGGCGGCGCGACTGCACCACCAGGAACACCGTGTAGGCGGCCATCAGCACGAGCAGCAGCGCGGCGTCGGTCGCACCGAGGCGGTCGTCGAGGCAGAGCACCGCCAGCAGCAGCGACGCGCCGACCATGATCGGCACTTCCTGGCGGATCAGCTGCATGTCCACCACCAGCGGCGTGATCAGCGCCGACAGCCCGAGGATGAACAGCACGTTGAAGACATTGCTGCCGACCACGTTGCCGAGCGCCATGTCGGTGCGGCCATCGAGCACAGCGCCAGCCGACACCGCCAGCTCGGGCGCGCTGGTGCCGAAGGCGACGATCGTCAGCCCGACGACCAGCGGCGACAGCCCCAGCGACAGCGCCAGCTTCGACGCGCCGCGTACCAGCGCGTTCGCGCCGGCCACCAGCGCCGCCAGCCCGAGCGCGAAGGTCAGCAGGTCGGCCATCGATCCCACATGCGGTTCAGTGCGAGGCGCCGTGCTGCGCAGGCAGCTGCATCAGCCGGTCGGTGTACGCGATCGCCAGCGCCGACAGCAGGAAGGTGATGTGGATCAGCGTCTGCCACAGCAACACCTGCTCGGTGTAGTTGCCGGCGTTGATGAAGGTCTTGAGCAGGTGGATCGAGCTGATGCCGATGATGGCCGTGGCCAGCTTGACCTTCAGCACCGAAGCGTTGACGTGGCTCAGCCACTCGGGCTGGTCCGGGTGGCCCTCGAGCTTCATCCGCGACACGAAGGTCTCGTAGCCGCCGACGATGACCATGATCAGCAGGTTGCTGATCATCACCACGTCGATCAGCGCCAGCACGACCAGCATGATCACCGTTTCGTTCAGGCTGGCGATCGGCGCGTCGGTCTTGTAGCCGATGCTGGTGACCAGCTTCTGCAGCGCCGTCTCGCTGCCGAAGGCGGCCTCGATCAGATGCAGCAGTTCGACCCCGAAGTGCCAGACATAGACCGCCTGCGCCAGGATCAGACCCAGGTAGAGCGGCAGCTGCAGCCAGCGGCTGGCGAAGATCAGGTTGGGCAGCGCGGGGAGCTTGGAGGTGTCGGCAGGCATGGGGACGGGTGTGGATAACCAGCCTCCGATTCTAGGGACGCCGCCATGACCGTGGCGTGGCAGGCGCTCCCGCCGACCCGGGAGCGTGCCCCTTTGCAGCAGCCGCCCCGGGGCGGCCCGCAATGGCGGAAGCCGTCGTGACCGCGCTACAGTTTGTCGTCCGGGTGACAGGGTGCGGGTAAGCCCTTCGTAAGTGCTCGCGCCTATGGTTTTGCCCGCCTACAGCAGCGAACAGAGGAGACGAGATGAGCAACGACACCGCCGCGAACGAGCCCAAGATCTACCCGCCGCCTGCCGCCGCCGTGGCTGGCGCCCATGTGTCCGGCATGGCCGCCTACGACAAGCTGGTTGCCGAGGCCGAGGCCGATTACGTCGGCTTCTGGGCCCGCCAGGCCCGTGAGCTGGTGAGCTGGAAGACGCCGTTCACCAAGACGCTCGACGAGAGCAATGCGCCCTTGTTCAAGTGGTTCGAGGACGGCACGCTCAACGTGTCCTACAACTGCCTGGATCGCAACATCGAGCGCGGGCTGGGCGACAAGACCGCGATCATCTTCGAGGCCGACGGCGGCGAGGTCACCAAGGTGACCTACAAGGAACTGCTGGCCAAGACCTGCCAGATCGCCAACGGGCTCAAGAGCCTGGGCGTCAAGAAGGGCGACCGCGTCATCATCTACATCTCGATGTCGGTCGAGGGCGTGGCCGCGATGCAGGCCTGCGCGCGCATCGGCGCGACGCACTCGGTCGTGTTCGGCGGCTTCTCGGCGCAGTCGCTGCGCGACCGCATCGAGGACACCGGCGCGGTGGCCGTGATCACCGCCGACCAGCAGGTGCGCGGCGGCAAGGCGCTGCCGCTGAAGGCCATCGTCGACGAGGCCCTGGGCCTGGGCGGCTGCGACAGCGTCAAGAACGTGCTGGTGGTCAAGCGCACTGGCGCGGCGATCGCGATGACCGCCGGCCGCGACCGCTGGATGAGCGAGGTCGCCGACGGCCAGCCGAGCGCCTGCGAGCCCGAGTGGGTCGGTGCCGAGCACCCGCTGTTCCTGCTCTACACCTCCGGCTCGACCGGCAAGCCCAAGGGCGTGCAGCACTCCACCGGCGGCTACCTGCTGCACGCGATGCTGACGACCAAGTGGACCTTCGACCTGAAGGACAACGACATCTTCTGGTGCACGGCCGACATCGGCTGGGTCACCGGCCACACCTACATCACCTACGGCCCGCTGGCGCTGGGCGGCACCGAGATCGTGTTCGAGGGCGTGCCGACCTTCCCGGACGCCGGCCGCTTCTGGCAGATGATCCAGAAGCACAAGGTCAGCATCTTCTACACCGCACCGACCGCGATCCGCTCGCTGATCAAGGCCGCCGAGGCCAACGACGCGGTCCACCCGAAGAGCTACGACCTTTCCAGCCTGCGCATCCTCGGCTCGGTCGGCGAGCCGATCAACCCGGCCGCCTGGGAGTGGTACCACCAGCACGTCGGCGGCGGCCGCTGCCCGATCGTCGACACCTTCTGGCAGACCGAGACCGGCGGCCACATGATCACCCCGCTGCCGGGCGCCACGCCGCTGGTGCCGGGCTCGTGCACGCTGCCCTTCCCGGGCATCACGACGGCCATCGTCGACGAGACCGGCAACGACGTGCCCAACGGGCAGGGCGGCATCCTGGTCGTCAAGAAGCCGTGGCCCAGCATGATCCGCACGATCTGGGGTGATCCGAAGCGCTTTGCAAAGAGCTACTACCCGGAGGATTTTCAGGGCCGGTACTACCTGGCGGGCGACGGTGCGATCCGCGACGCACACACCGGCTACTTCACCATCACCGGTCGCATCGACGACGTGCTGAACGTCTCGGGCCACCGCATGGGCACGATGGAGATCGAGTCGGCGCTGGTGTCCTGCACCGAGCTGGTGGCCGAGGCCGCGGTCGTCGGCCGTCCGGACGACACCACCGGCGAGGCGATCTGCGCCTTCGTCGTGCTCAAGCGTCCGCGCCCGAGCGGCGACGAGGCCAAGGCGATCGCCAAGCAGCTGCGCGACTGGGTCGGCAAGGAGATCGGCCCGATCGCCAAGCCCAAGGACATCCGCTTCGGCGACAACCTGCCCAAGACCCGCTCGGGCAAGATCATGCGCCGCTTGCTGCGCTCGATCGCCAAGGGCGAGGCGATCACCCAGGACACCTCGACGCTGGAGAACCCGGCGATCCTGGATCAGCTGTCGCAAAACAACTGATCCAGGGCTGCGCGCAGCGCGGCTGGCGCGCCAGCGCCTCGCGCCAGGCTTCGGGGTGCACTCATGTCGCGCAGCGACGTGATGTGCACACCAGAACCCGGCGATCCTGGAGCAGTTGGCGCAGAACAACTGAACCAAGAGGTTCCACCCAAGAGAAAGGCCCCGCGAGCGGGGCCTTTCTTCATGGGAAACCGAAGCTCACTTCAGCGTGAGGATCCAGCCTGCGAGTTGCTTGGCTTCGGCCTCGCTGACCGAGGCGGCCATCGGGGGCATCACAGCATTGCCCCAGACGCCCGACGACCCCTTGAGCACCTTGGCAGCGAGCTTGTCGGCAGCGTCCTTGTCGGCGCCGTACTTGGCAGCGACGTCCTTGAAAGCCGGGCCGACGACCTTCTTGTCGACGGCGTGGCAGGCCAGGCAGGTCTTCTTGCCGGCCAGCTCCTGGCTGGCTTGAGCGCTGCCGGCGGCGCCGAGCAGACCGGCGATCATGATGCAGAGGGCGGTGCGGTGCGACATGTTTGTCTTTCGGTCAGGTTGCGGGTGGGATAAAGTGCCAGCGATAGTGACGTAACGAATTCTAGGGGCTTCGGTTGACCGGAGCCTGAGCGGCGCAAGGACCGGAGGGGAAGATGCTGTTCGTGGTGCTGGGCGTTCTGCTGGTGGCGCTGAAGCTGGCGGAGATCGGTCCGCCGGCCCTCTGGTCCTGGTGGGGCGTGCTCTCGCCGTTCGCGGCCGCGGTGGTCTGGTGGATGTGGGCCGACATGTCCGGGCACACCAAGCGGCGTGCGATGGACAAGATGGAAGAAAAGAAGATCGAGCGCCGCCGCAAGTCCCTGAGCGCGCTGGGCCTGGACTACCGCGCCTTCGACAAGCAGAAGAAGGCCGCCGAGAAGTTCAAGGAACAGCGCCGGCGCGAGGTCGACAAGGTCGAGAGCAAGCGCGATGAGCAGCGCAAGAAGCACCGCGACTCGATCATGCACAGCCGGCTGGACAGCGGTGTCAGCAGCCAGTTCGCCGACAGCACCCAGCAACCCGACAACAAGCGCTGAGCCACGCCCCGGGCCGGGAAGCGTGACTCAGCAATCGGCACGGTCTCAGCGCGGCAGATCCAGCACCGCGCCGCGGCTGGCGCTCGAGACGTTGTTCGCGAACTTCGCCAGCACGCCGCGCGGGTAGCGCGGGGCAGGGGCCTTCCAGGTGGCACGGCGCTTGGCCAGTTCCTCGTCGCTGACATTGACCTGCAGCGTCAGCGTGCGGGCGTCGATCGTGACCGAGTCGCCCTCCTGCACCAGCGCGATCGTTCCGCCGGCGGCGGCTTCCGGCGCGACATGGCCGACCACCATGCCCCAGGTGCCACCGGAGAAGCGCCCGTCGGTGATCAGACCGACGCTCTCGCCCAGTCCCTGGCCGATCAATGCGCCGGTGGGGGCCAGCATCTCGGGCATGCCCGGGCCGCCGACCGGCCCGAGATAGCGCAGCACCATCACGTCGCCGGCCTTGATCTTGCCGGCCATGATCGCCGCTAGCGCCGACTGCTCGTCGTCGAAGACGCGTGCCGGGCCGGTGATGGCCGGGTTCTTCAGGCCGGTGATCTTGGCGACCGCCCCTTCGGGCGACAGATTGCCCTTCAGGATCGCCAGGTGGCCCTCGGCGTACATCGGGTTCGAGATCGGGCGGATCACGTCCTGGTCGGCGCGCAGCGGCGGCACGTCGGCGAGGTTCTCCGCCACGGTCTTGCCCGTGATCGTCAGGCAGTCGCCGTGCAGCAGGCCGGCGTCGAGCAGCACCTTCATGACGGCCGGGATGCCGCCGGCGCGGTGCAGGTCGACCGCGAGGTACTTGCCCGAGGGCTTCAGGTCGCACAGCACCGGGATCTTCTTGCGCACGCGCTCGAAGTCGTCGATGCTCCATTCGACGCCGGCAGCATGCGCGATGGCCAGGAAGTGCAGCACCGCGTTGGTCGAGCCGCCGGTGGCCATGATCACCGCGACCGCGTTTTCGATGCTCTTGCGCGTCACGATGTCGCGCGGCTTCAGGTCGCGCTTGACCGCCTCGACCAGCGCCGCGGCGGCGCGGGCGGTGCTGGCGACCTTCTCCTCGTGCACGTTGGCCTCGGTGCTCGAGTAGGGCAGGCTCATGCCCAGCGCCTCGAAGGCCGAGCTCATCGTGTTGGCGGTGTACATGCCGCCGCAGGAGCCGCTGCCGGGGATGGCGTGGCGCTCGATGCCGCAGAAGTCCTCCTCGCTCATCTTGCCTGCGGAGAACTGGCCGACGGCCTCGAAGACGCTGACGATGTTCAGGTCCTGGCCCTTCCAGCGGCCCGGCAGGATGGTGCCGCCGTAGACGTAGATCGCCGGCACGTTGGCGCGCAGCATGCCCATCATGCCGCCGGGCATGTTCTTGTCGCAGCCGCCGATGACGAGCACGCCGTCGAGCCACTGGCCGCCGACGCAGGTCTCGACGCAATCGGCGATGACCTCGCGCGACACCAGGCTGTACTTCATGCCCTCGGTGCCCATCGCCATGCCGTCGCTGATGGTCGGCGTGCCGAAGACCTGCGGGTTGGCGCCGGCGGCCTTCAGGCCCTCGACGGCGGCGTCGGCCAGGCGCTGCAGGCCGGAGTTGCAGGGGGTGATGGTCGAGTGGCCGTTGGCCACGCCGATCATCGGCTTGGCGAAGTCGGCTTGCTCGTAGCCCATCGCGTAGTACATCGAGCGATTCGGGGCGCGGGCCACGCCTTCGGTGATGTTCTTGGAGCGGCGGTTGAAGCTCATGTCGGGGTCCTCGCTGGCGAATCCGGCATTCTCCCGCAAGGCGCGCGCCGCCGCGGAGGCTGCGTTATCGTCCTGCCCCATGCTGATCCATCCGCAGTTCGACCCCGTTGCCCTGCAGCTCGGCCCGGTCGCGATCCACTGGTATGGGCTGACCTACCTGGTCGCCTTCGGGCTCTTCCTGTGGCTCGCGAGCCTGCGCGCCGCGCGCTCGCCCTTCGTCGAGGCCGGCTGGACGAAGCGCGACGTCGAGGACCTGCTGTTCTGGGGCGTGCTGGGGGTGATCATCGGCGGGCGGCTGGGCTATGTGCTGTTCTACAAGCCGGGCTATTACGCCGAGAACCCGCTCGAGGTGTTCGCGGTCTGGAAGGGGGGCATGGCCTTCCATGGCGGGCTGCTGGGCGTGATCGTCGCGATGGCGGCCTACGCGAGAAGCCGTGGCCGGCGCTGGCTCGAGGTGACGGACCTGATCGCGCCGTGCGTACCGACCGGGCTCGCGAGCGGGCGCGTCGGCAACTTCATCAACGGCGAGCTGTGGGGGCGCGCGGCCGACCCCGCGCTGCCCTGGGCGATGGTGTTCCCGCAGTCGGGCAGCGACCTGCCGCGGCATCCCTCGCCGCTGTACCAGTTCGCGCTCGAGGGGCTGCTGCTGTTCGTGCTGCTGTGGCTCTACGCGCGCAAGCCGCGCGCGATCGGCCGGGTGTCGGGGGCGTTCCTGATCGGCTACGGCGTGTTCCGTTTCGTGGCCGAGTACTTCCGCGAGCCCGATGGCTTCCTCGGCCTGCTCTCGCTGGGCCTGAGCATGGGGCAGTGGCTGTGCGTGCCGATGGTGCTGGCCGGCCTTGCTCTGTGGGGGCTGGCGGGCCCGGACCCGAGCCCCACGATGGTGCGCGGCGCAGAAAAGATCGCCCGGCGCTGAGGCCGGGCGATTGGAAAGGGCAGGGGCCCTGTTGAGGAGGCAACAGCGCCGCCCGTGAGACGGCGCCGGCGCGATAGAGTCGATCTCCCCCGCGCCGGTTCCCTGCGCTCAGGCGGCTTCGCGTTCGACGTGGCCGTGCCGGGTGTAGAGGAAGTCCAGCACCGCGCGGCGGCAGTGCATGTAGCCCGCGTCCTCGGCCAGCTCGACGCGGTTGCGCGGGCGCGCCAGCGGCACCGCCAGCACCTCGCCGATAGTGGCCGCCGGCCCGTTGGTCATCATCACGATGCGGTCCGACAGCAGCACTGCCTCGTCGACGTCGTGCGTGACCATGACCACCGTGCTCTTGGTGCGCGCGACGATCTTCAGCAGCTCGTCCTGCAGGTGCGCGCGGGTGAGGGCATCGAGGGCGCCGAAGGGCTCGTCCATCAGCAGCACCTTGGGCTCCATCGCCAGCGCGCGGGCGATGCCGACGCGCTGCTTCATGCCGCCGGAGATCTCGTGCGGGCGCTTGGCCAGCGCGTGACCCATGCCGACGAGTTCCAGCGCCGCCTCGGTGCGTGCCTTCAGCTGGGCCTTGCTCTCGCTGCTGCCGAAGACGCGCTCGACCGCGAGGTACACGTTCTCGTAGCAGCTCAGCCAGGGCAGCAGCGAGTGGTTCTGGAACACCACCGCGCGCTCGGGCCCGGGGGCCGCAATCTCGCGGTTGTCGCACAGCAGCGCGCCGCTGCTGGGCAGCAGCAGGCCGGCGATCAGGTTCAGCAGCGTCGACTTGCCGCAGCCCGAGTGGCCGATCAGCGTGACGAACTCGCCGCGCTCGATCTTCAGGTCGATCTCGCGCAACGCGTGGAAGCGGCCCTTGTGCGTCGTGAACACCATCTCGGCGTTCTGGACTTCGATGAATGCAGCCATGCGGGTCTCCGGTTCAATGGTCGTAGCTGAAGCGCTTGGCCACCAGCATCAGCAGTTGTTCGAGCAGCAGGCCGACGATGCCGATCACGAAGATCGCGATCAGGATGTGGGCCACGTTCAGGTTGTTCCACTCGTCCCAGACCCAGAAGCCGATGCCCACGCCGCCGGTCAGCATCTCGGCCGCGACGATCACCAGCCAGGCCGTGCCCACCGACAGGCGCACGCCGGTCAGCATGTAGGGCAGCACCGCAGGGAAGAGGATGCGGGTGATGATCTTCCACTCGCTCAGGTTGAGCACACGCGCGACGTTCAGGTAGTCCTGCGGCACGCGCTGCACGCCCTGGGCGGTGTTGAGGATCATCGGCCAGATCGAGCAGATGAAGATCGTCCAGATGGCCGCCGGGTTGGCCGCCTTGAAGACCAGCAGGCCGATCGGCAACCAGGCCAGCGGCGAGACCGGTCGCAGCAGGCTGATCAGCGGCGAGGCCATGTGGTTCATCACCGCGAAACGCCCGATGACGAAGCCGGCCGGGATGCCGACCAGCGCCGCCAGGCCGAAGCCCAGCGCGACGCGCTCGAGCGAGAACAGGATGTTCCAGCCGATGCCCTGGTCGTTCGGGCCGTTGCTGTAGAACGGGTCGCTGAACAGGGCGTAGGCGGCATCCCAGACCGCCATCGGCGTCGGGAAGACGCCACCCTTGGCGGTGAGCAGATGCCACACCAGCACCAACAGCGAGGTACCGACGATCGGTGGCAGCACGCGCCAGCCGAGCCCCGGCCAGTCGAAGGGCTGGCGCGGCGGCTTGACGGGCCGGGGCTTCGGCTCGGCCGCGGCCGCCACCGGCCGCGCCGTCTTCAGCGGCTCGGCGGTGCGTGCGGCACCGCTGGGGTTGTGGAACACGGCACTGACCATGACAACGTCCTCCTCAGGCCTTGATCTTGAATCCGTCGGCGTAGGCGGCGGGGTTCTTGCCGTCCCACACCACGCCGTCGATCAGCTTGCTCGTGCGCAGGACGTCCTTGGGCACGCTGACCTTCAGCGCCGAGGCAGCCTCCTTGTAGAGGTCGATCTGGTTGATCTGCTTGGCCACCGCGAGGTAGTCCGGATGTTCCTTCAGCAGGCCCCAGCGCTTGTGCTGCGTGAGGAACCACATGCCGTCGCTCAGGTAGGGGAAGTTGACCGCCCCATCGTTGAAGAACTTCATGTGGTTCGGGTCGTCCCAGGTCTTACCCATGCCGTTCTGGTAGCGGCCGAGGATGCGCTGGTTGATCGCGTCGACGCTGGTGTTGATGTAGGACTTCTGCGCGACGGTCTCGGCCATCTTCATCTTGTTCTGCAGGCCGGAGTCGATCCACTTGCCGGCCTCGAGCACGGCCATCATCACGGCGCGGGTCGTGTTCGGGTACTTCTTGACGAAGTCGGCCGTCGTGCCGAGCGTCTTCTCCGGATGGTCCTTCCAGATGTCCTGGGTGGTGTTGGCGGTGATGCCGATGCCGTCCATGATGGCGCGGTGGTTCCAGGGCTCGCCGACGCAGAAGCCATCCATGTTGCCGACGCGCATGTTCGCGACCATCTGCGGTGGCGGCACGGTGATGAGCTTGGCGCCGCTGATCGGGTTGATGCCCGCGGCCGCCAGCCAGTAGTGCATCCACATCGCGTGGGTGCCGGTCGGGAAGGTGCCTGCGAAGGTGTATTCGCGCTTCTCGGCGGCCATCAGCTTGGCCAGCGAGGGGCCGTCGATCGCGCCCTTGTCGGCCAGCGCTTTTGACAGCGTGATGGCCTGGCCGTTGTGGTTCAGGTTCATCAGCACGGCCATGTCCTTCTTCGGCCCGCCGATACCGAGGTGCACGCCGTAGACCAGGCCGTACAGCACGTGCGCCATGTCGAGCTCGCCGTTGACCAGCTTGTCGCGCACGCCAGCCCAGGAGGCTTCCTTGGTCGGGATGATCTTGATGCCGTACTTCTTGTCGAAGCCCAGCACCGAGGCCATCACGACCGAGGCGCAGTCGGTCAGCGGGATGAAGCCGATGCGGACCTCTTCCTTCTCGGGCTTGTCGGAGCCGGCCGCCCACACGGCCGCCTGCAGCCCCGGCACGGCGCCCGAGGCGGTGGCCGCGGCGGCGGCCTTCAACACGGCACGACGGCCCAGCAGCGGGCTCTTGATCGGTTCTTGCGGCATGGCATTCGTTCTCCAGTGGCGGATCAAAAACAAAACGGCGCCGGCACCAGCCACGCAGCTTGAGCCGCGCGGGGTGCAGACGCCGTCGTCTGACAGGGCGCAGGCCTCGTGCCTGCGCCGTAGAGGGATCGCCGTTGATCCTTGCGGGAGATTTAGCAACCGCCGTGCCAGCGGGGGCGTTGCGAGGACTAACCGAGCACGTCGGCCACGTCGATCAGCCGCTGCGCCACCTCGGCGACACGCAGGCCGCGGTCCATCGCCGTCTTGCGCAGCCGCGCGTAGGCTTCTTCCTCGCTGATCGCCTGGCGCGTCATCAGCAGGCCCTTGGCGCGGTCGATCAGCTTGCGCTCGGACAGCTGGGTGCGGGCGTCCGCGAGCTGCCGACGCAGCGCTTCCTCGTGGCGGAAGCGTGCCAGCGCCACCTCGAGCACCGGTTTGATGCGCTCATGCGCCAAACCGGCGACCACGTAGGCGGTCACGCCGGCGGCGATCGCGTCGCCGACATGGCTGGTGTCGGCGTCGTCGGTGAACAGCACGATCGGGCGGCGCTCGTCGCGGGTGGACATCACGACATGCTCGAGCGTGTCGCGTGCACCGCTTTGGGCATCGACGATGATCATCTCGGGCTGCAACTGGGCGATGCGCTCGGGCAGGTAGGGGTCGACCGGCAGCACCGCGACGATGTCGTGGCCGGTCGCCAGCAGCCCGATGCGCAGGCTGCGCGAGCGCTCCGCCTCGATCGAGGCGGCCTCGTCGGCCGGATCGGGATTCAGGGTCGGCGGGGCGACGATGACGATGCGCAGGGCGCGCGGGTGGTGCATGGACCCCACCGTGCAAGGAACGCGCCAAGCACCCAGCAAAAAGCCCGCACGGGGCGGGCTTTTTGCTGGGTGCTTGGCG